>JBIIAK010000023.1:0-9811 GCA_044239945.1 Microbacteriaceae bacterium | reverse complement strand
TCGACTCAGTCGGTTGGCTTCCGTTGACCGACGTCGTCACGCGCCTCGCCGAAGACGACATCATCGTGACGGTCGATGACGTTCTACGCGAGGTCGGGCCCGACGGAAACGATCGTTTCGAGGTCAGTATTGACGGCACGAAAGCGCGAGCGTTTTATGGGCACAGCAATCCGAATGTTCAGATTGATTTAATCGACTTCAACAAGGCGCCGCAGTACCTGTACCACGCGACTCTGGAATACAACCTTGACGCGATTCTTGACCGAAAAGAGGGACTGCTTCCGCAGAAGCGCGTCTATGTTCACATGCACGAGGACCCAATGCGTGCGGTGAAGGCCGGCAACCGACGCAACGCTCCTGTGGCCCTGTTCGAAATCGAAACCAAGGCTCTGCCCGAACCCGTCGGCCGAACCAGCCCCGACTCGTCCGTGTGGCTGACGACGTTCGTGCCTGCCAAACTTCTCTGGAAAATCGCTGTTCCCGAGGACGCGAACTAGTCCTTCTTGGCTGGAAGCCCGCGACGAGCGCGCTCTTCGGCTTCGTATTTCTTGAGGGTGTCGCGTTCTGTGCGGTCGGCGCGAAGAATGCTGCGCATGATGAACCAAAAAATCAAGCCGATCAGGATGGTCGGCACGAGCGAAAAGATTACGTTACCCCAGAAGTCCTGAATCATAGGATTCTACTTTACCAGCGGAAACAGGACGGTGTCGCGGATGCCAAGCCCAGTCAGCGCCATGAGCAACCGGTCGATTCCCATGCCTTGGCCCCCGGTTGGCGGCATGCCGTGCTCGAGTGCGCGCAGGAAGTCTTCGTCGAGCCGCATCGCTTCGACGTCTCCGCGCTCGCCCAGTTTCGCCTGTTCGACAAATCGCTCGCGCTGAATAATCGGGTCGACTAGCTCGGAATAGCCAGTCGCGAGCTCGAACCCGCGAACATACAGGTCCCACTTTTCGACGACGCCGGGCTTCGATCGGTGCTCGCGCACGAGCGGGCTTGTGTCAACGGGAAAGTCCATGACGAACGTGGGGCGCACGAGGTCGCCCTTGACGTGGTGTTCCCACAGTTCCTCGACGAGTTTGCCGTGGGTCGGGTGTTGGACCTCGATCTCGACGGCTTTCGCCATTGATTCGAGCGTCTTCATAGGCGTCTCGGGCGTGATTTCGGTGCCGACCGCGGTGCTGAGCGATTCGAACATCGAGATACGCGCCCAATCACCTCCGAAGTCGTATTCGGTGCCGTCATTCCACGTCACAACATGCGAACCGGCGACGGCAACAGCCGCGTTTTGAATCATCTCTTGGGTAAGGTCGGCGACGGTGTTGTAGTCGCCATACGCTTGATAAAACTCGAGCATCACGAATTCGGGGTTGTGCGTTGAATCGGCGCCCTCGTTGCGGAAGTTGCGATTGATCTCGAACACGCGTTCGATTCCGCCGACGACCGCGCGCTTGAGGAACAGTTCAGGGGCGATGCGCAGGTACAGTTCCATGTCGAACGCGTTCGAGTGTGTGACGAACGGACGGGCGGCCGCACCTCCGTGCATCGTCTGAAGCATGGGGGTTTCGATCTCGAGAAAGCCGTGCTTGGCGAACGTCTCACGCAGCGACGCCATCGCCTTCGCGCGGGTCACGACGTTCTGGCGGGCTTGGTCGCGCACGATGAGGTCAAGGTAACGCTGGCGAACCCGCGTCTCTTCGCCCAATTCGGCGTGCAGGTTCGGCAGCGGCAAAAGGGACTTCGCCGCCATTTGCCATTCCGATACGAGAATCGACAGTTCGCCGCGCTTGGAGGTGATGACCTCGCCCTTGACGAACACGTGGTCGCCGAGGTCAACGAGATCCTTCCAACGTTCGAGGGCGTCTTCGCCCACAACGTCGAGGGACAGCATTGCCTGGATGCGCTCTCCGTCGCCGGACTGCAGAGCGGCAAAACAGAGCTTGCCCGTATTGCGCGAGTGCACGATTCGGCCAGCGAGAGCGGCCGTCACGCCGGTGGCGACGTCCACGTCGAGACCTTGGTGGGCGGCACGAACAGCTGCGATCGTGTCGGTGACGGGAACCGACACGGGGTAGGCCTCACCCGTTTCGAGAAGCGTGGCGCGCTTGGCGAGACGAACAGCCTTCTGTTCGATAATCTCGTCGGCCGACAGTTCGGACTCGTCAGTCATTGCGCCCCTTCTGGTACCAGTCAAGGTTACCGTTCGGGTGCCCTGCCGATTGGCAGGTTCGTCGAGTCGAGTTCGCCCTTATTCCTCGTCGTCGGACGTGGTGTCGTCGAGCCAGCGACCAATCGGGTCGATTGCTCCGTCCGACGATGCCCGCAGCGCTTCTTCGACAGCCGAATGCGCGAGGGCCCGCAGAACTGCGCCGGGATGTTCGACCCCGATTTCCTGGAGCCGGAATGTCGACTGATCGACGATCGCGCGAGAGAATTCCGCAACGGTCGCCACCGCGTCGGCGAAAGCAGCGCGGTCGTCTTCGGCGATGACGAACGGTTCACCGCCCATCTCAACGACGAGGGCTTGGGCGATAGGCAAGGCGACACTCGGTGCCGTGACCGCGAAATACGCGTCCTTCATCCGGTGTAAATCGAGCGACGTTCCGGTGAAGGTCAGTACCGGGTGGATAGCAAGCGGAATCCCACCTTTTCGGGTCGCCGGCTCGAGAACTCCGATGCCGAATTCGGCCGAGGTGTGCAGAACAATCTGGCCGGGACGCCACGAGTCGGTTAGCGATTCGGCGATTTCGGCGACCGTTTCGCCCTCGCCAGCCCCAATGACGACCAGCTGGGTGGCGGCTACGACCTCTGCGGCCGACTGAATGGACACCCCGCGCAACAACGAGACGACCCGTTCGCGATCGGCCAGGGCCGGCTCGGTGATGGTCCACGGATAGTGTCCGGCGCCAGCTAGTGCGAGCCCCATAATCGCGAGTTCCGGCGCGGTTCCGACGAGTCCGACCTCGAGTCGACCTGGTGTCATCATGCGGGTTCTCCGTCCGAGTCTTGTGGGGGTAGAACACACCACCACTCAGCGACGAGCGCCAGGGCAACGAGCACGAGCGACGCTACGACACCGCCAACGTTAGACGGAATAACGGCCTCGACGACAACGGGTCGCGATGTCGAGAACGCGAGAAGCCCGACGGTCGCACCAAACAAGATAGTTCCACCGACCGCAGACGCCTTAGCAAGCTGAACAATCGTCACCGCGGCGATGGGGTCGATGCGGCGACCCTTGACGGGCTTTACCGCCGCGCGAACGCGGGCGCCGAGAGCGAGTACAGCGATTCCGATAAGAACCAGACAGATTGACAATGTCCACGGCACGGGGATGGCGGTGCGCCCGCTGCTGACGAGCGCCCAGTCAAGCGCGAACCCGACACCGAAGGCAAACGGCGTGAGCCCTACGAGGAACAATGGATTCGTCTTTTTCACGCGAGCACCGCCGCGAGAAGTGCGTTTACGGGTCCTCGACCGGGGATGACCGCGTCGGGGTCGAGACTCAGCCATGGTCCCAACACGAACCAGCGCTCGTGGGCGCGCGGATGCGGGACGACGAGATTGCCATCTTCGATCAGGTCGCCGAACACGATGAGGTCCAGATCGAGAGTTCGGTCCCCCCAGCGCTCGGTGCGAGTCCGCCCATGGTCGTCTTCGATTGAGTGCAGAACCGCGAGAAGACTTGCGGCGGACAGTGTCGTGTCAAGAATCGCAACGCCGTTGAGATAACTCGGGTGACTGTCGTCGGGCCCGTCGGGTCGAATTGCGATCGTTTCGACGAGTTCAGACACTGCGAGGACGGCAACTCCGTCGGTCGCCCTCAGGCGTTCGATCGCGGCCGCGATTGTCTCGGCGCGGTCACCCAGGTTCGCGCCCGTCGCGATGACCGCGCGGGTCATGCGCGCGACCGTTCAATCACAACGGACACGTCATCAAATCGAACGGTGATCGGCGCACTGGGCTTGTGAACCTCGACCCGGGTGGAAAGAGCACCAAAACCCAGAACAATGTTTGCGACGCGCTCGGCAACGGTTTCGATGAGGTCGACCGGGTCTGTCTCGACCGCCGCGACGATGGCGACGGCGAGTTCACCGTAATGAATCGTCTGCGCAATGTCGTCGCCGAGGCCCGTTAGTGAGACACGGGCGTCGACATCGATGATGAATTCCTGGCCATTGGTGCGCTCGTCGTCGAACACGCCATGGTGTGCGAAGGCCCGAAGCCCGCGCAGACGAATCTCGTCAGTCATGCGGCACCTCCCCACCATGAGTGTCGAACGCGAAGGGCCTCGGTTGTTCTGGCGACGTCGTGGACACGAACCGCAGCCACACCCGCCTCGGCCGACAAAACGCTGATGATCGCGGTCGCCTGATCGCGATCGGTGGGGGCTTCACCGAAGGGGCTGAGGAATCGCTTGCGCGACGCTCCGACAAGAACGGGATACCCGAGCGCGACAAACTGATTGAGGTCCCTCAAAAGCTGCCAGTTGTGGTCGGGGGTTTTAGCGAACCCAAGGCCCGGATCGATCCAGAGCCTTCCGGGGGCGACTCCAGCACCAAGCGCCGCGTCGATTCGCGCGCGTAGCTCGGTCAGAACATCACGAGTGACGTCACCGTAGCTAGCGTTCCCATCCATGACATCGCTTTCGCCGCGCCAGTGCATCGCGATATACGTCACATCGCTGTCGGCGACGACACCGAGCATCGCGGGGTCCGATAGTCCACCTGACACATCGTTGATGTAGTCGACCCCGAGGTCGATTCCGAGACAAGCGGTATCGGCTCGCATCGTGTCGAGCGACACTGAAATCCCCTCGGTGACAAGAGCGCGAATGATGGGTTCAACGCGCTGGCGCTCTTCGCGGTCGTCGATTCGAGCCGCCCCTGGGCGAGTCGATTCCCCGCCAACGTCGACGACGTCAGCGCCTTCCGCCACCATCGCACGTGCGTGCTCGAGTGCGCTGTCGGGCGAATCCCACAGCCCGCCATCACTGAACGAATCCGGTGTCACGTTGAGGACACCAAAGACAACAGGACGGTTAGCCATCTCCCCGGCCAATCAGGGTGAGGAGCGCGGCGCGGGTCGGTTCAAGCGCAAAGCTTCCCGTCGCGGTGACGGTGAGCGCCGATGCGTGGGCCTGCTTGGCTCCGCGAGCCGAAACACACTCGTGACGGGCGTCAAGAACGACGAGCGCTCCGCTCGCTCCGACTCCCGACATAAGTGCGTCACAGACCTCGATTCCAATTCGTTCCTGAACCTGGGGTCGGGATGAAATCGTGTCAAGCACTCGAGCCAAGCGCCCGAGTCCGACGACCGTGTCGGTTGGCTCGTAGGCGATGTGAGCAACACCGTGAAACGGCAACAAATGGTGTTCACACATAGAGCGAAAGGCAAGATCGCGGACGATGACAGGGTCGTTTGACGCGACATCAGCGGTCGACGCGGTGTCGCGCAGCCCCTCGGTCGCGTCTGCGCCAACACCCGCATACAGTTCCGCCATCGCGTCGGCGACACGGGCTGGCGTTTCGCGCAAACCGTCCCTCGACGGATCCTCGCCGATCGCCGCAAGGATTTCCCTCACAGCCGCGGCGATGCGGTCCCGATCGATGGCCATGAAAACTACTTCGCGGCCGGCTTTGTCCGCTTAGCCACGGGCGTGATTACAGGCTTGGCCTTGGTGGCCGGCGTTGCTTTCGCCGCGGATTTGACAGCTGCGTCGAGCGAGATGCGCGCCGGAACCTTTATCGGTCCCTTCGTCGACACAGGCCGCTTGGGGTTCGACTTCCACACGGGACGCGCGGGCAGCTTCTTAACCTTGGCGAAAATCGTCGCGAGCTGGTTGTGGTCGAGCGTTTCCTTTTCGAGCAGTTCCTTGGCGAGCTGGTCGAGAATTGCGCGGTTGGACGTGAGCACCTTCCACGCTTCGTCACGCGCATTGTCAATCAGTGCGCGAACCTCGGCGTCCACCCGTTCGGCAACTCCGTCGCTGTAATCGCGTTGGTGTCCTACGTCACGACCGAGGAACATCTCGCCAGAACCCGACCCCAACTTCACAGACCCCACGACGTTCGACATACCGAATTCGGTGACCATGCGTCGAGCGATTCCAGTCGCTTTTTCGATGTCGTTCGACGCACCCGTCGTCGGGTCGTGGAAAACGATTTCTTCGGCAACTCGGCCGCCCATGGCGTAAGCCAACTGGTCAAGCAGCTCATTCCGGGTAATCGAATACTTGTCGTCAAGAGGCATGACCATCGTGTACCCGAGTGCCCGCCCGCGAGGAAGAATCGTGACCTTCGTCACGGGGTCGGTCTGGCGCATCGCGGCGGCCGCGAGTGCGTGTCCGCCCTCGTGATACGCGGTGATTAGACGTTCCTTGTCTTTCATGATTCGAGACCGTTTCTGTGGTCCGGCCATGACGCGGTCGACGGCCTCGTCCAGAATCTCGTTCGTCAACTCACTCTTGCCCTGACGAGCCGTAAGGAGCGCGGCTTCGTTAATGACGTTGGCGAGATCCGCACCCGTGTAACCGGGAGTCTTGCGCGCGAGCACCTCGAGATCGATGTTCTTCGCCATCGGCTTGTCCTTCGAGTGCACCGCGAGAATCTTGGCACGACCCTTCGAATCGGGGGCGTCCACCTGAATCTGGCGATCGAAACGGCCGGGACGAAGAAGTGCGGGGTCGAGAATGTCCGGACGGTTCGTCGCTGCAATCATGATGACGTTCTGGCCGGGCTCGAAGCCGTCCATCTCGACGAGTAGCTGGTTAAGAGTTTGTTCGCGCTCGTCGTGACCGCCACCCATTCCGGCACCACGGTGACGACCGACCGCGTCGATTTCGTCGATAAAGATGATGGCGGGTGAGTTCTGTTTGGCGATGTCGAAGAGGTCACGGACTCGGCTTGCGCCAACGCCCACAAACATTTCAACGAAGTCGGAACCGGAAATCGAATAGAACGGAACCGATGCCTCGCCGGCGACCGCACGAGCAAGCAGAGTCTTGCCCGTTCCAGGCGGGCCATACAACAGCACGCCCTTGGGAATGCGGGCTCCGACTTTTTCGAACTTTTCGGGATTCTGCAAAAATTCTTTGATCTCGTGAAGTTCCTCGATCGCTTCGTCCGCACCGGCAACATCCTCAAACGACACCTGCGGCGATTCCTTGTTGAACAACTTTGCCCGGGAACGGCCGAATTGCATTGCACCGCGAGCGCCGCCGGCATTAGCCGAGATGAACCAGAATGCAAGGCCGATGATGAGGAACGGGATGACGAAACCGAGGATCGACATGAACCACGATTCCTTGGGTACCTCGTCGGTGAACTTCTCGGGGTTTGCCGTGTTGATTGCGTCGAGGACTTCGGCACCGCGAGGCGCCACGTAATAGAACTGAACGGTTTCGCCGTACTTCTCATCAGCGGTTTTCAACGTGAGGTCAACGCGTTGTTCGAAGTCGGTGATGGTGACTTCTTTTACCTTGCCCTCGACAATGAACGACAGGCCCTCCTTGGTAGACACCGGAGCATAATTGACGGTCGTGAGGAACGAAAAGCCCACCCAGACAACCAACAGACCGGCGGCGATATACAGCCACGGTCCTTTGAGGAAATTCTTCATTCGGCGCCCTGCTCCTGTTCTACAACACGTCTTGCCAGCGTACTCGCACGCAGACGGTCACATCGGGGCTATTCGCTTTCGGCGTATACGCGAGGAGAAAGAACGGCGACATCACGCAAGTGCCGAAAGTTCTCGGCAAAGTCGAGTCCATAGCCGACGACGAACTTGTTGGGGATGTCGAATCCGAGGTAGTCCGCGACAATGTCGACCCTGACTGCGTCGGGTTTACGAAGAGCAGCAAAAATCTTGACGCTCGCCGCACCCCGAGACATGAGGTTGTCGCGCAACCACGACAGCGTGAGGCCAGTGTCGATGATGTCCTCTACGAGAAGGACGTTTCGGTCGGCAATGTCGGTATCGAGGTCTTTGAGGATTCGCACGACACCGCTCGAGGTCGTTCCGTGCCCATAAGACGAAACCGCCATCCAGTCCATGTTGATCGGAATCGTCAACGCACGGGACAGGTCGCTCATAACCATGACCGCGCCCTTGAGTACGCCGACGAGCAAAAGGTCCATACCGGCGTAGTCGCGCTCGATTTCGCGGGCGAGCTCGGCGATTCGCGCAAGAAGGTGTTCCTCGGTGACGAGGATCTCGTCGAGTTGGTCGGAAACGTCGTCGTACCGCATGTCGTCCTAACTGGCGGGGTCGAACCGGATTCGACCATCGTGTCTGACCACACTACCGCCGGTGACATCAACCTTTCCCTGTCCGTGCCAGTCGATCAGAAGAGCATCAATCGCACGAGTTTGAACATGAGTGATGGTCGTGCCCCAGGCCTGATTCGCGGCGATGCGAATGATTCTGGATCGCAACGCTCTCGGACGATGTGCCACGTCGTCGGCTGCGAACGACACGGGGTCGGTGGCCACGACCTGGCGCGCCATACCGGCGGCGAGAAGATCCAGTGCGTCGTCGTCGTCGCGAACAAGGTCGGCCGTTCGAGCGAGCGCGTCGATTATTCCCGGACCGAGTTCAGATTCCATCAGCGGCAGAACAGCGTTGCGGACACGGACACGCGAAAAGCGCTCGTCTGAGTTGTGCGGGTCGACCCACGGTTCCAGTCCCTCGGCGAGGGCCGCCGCGTGGGTCGACTCCCGTGTGACGTCAAGAAGTGGCCGGCCGATAAGGCCGTCGAGTTCCGCCATTCCACGAAGGCTCCCTGCACCGCTTCCGCGTGCAAGACCGAGCAGGACGGTTTCGGCCTGGTCGTTTCGAGTGTGGCCCGTCAGAACGACAGAAACGCCGTGGCGTTCGGCGGCGCTCCGCAAGGCGGTATAGCGCGCGTCCCGAGCAGCCGCCTCGGGACCGCCCTCTTTTCCGACTGACACACGGACGACCTCGACCGGATCCAGTCCGAGTGAGATCGCCGTTTCCGAAACCGCCACAGCAAGCTCGGCACTTCCCGATTGAATTCCGTGATCAACGATGATTGCACCGACGCGGAACCCACGGTGTGCACCAACGAATCGGGTTGCCGCCGCGAGCGCAAGAGAATCCGCTCCGCCACTCAAGGCGACAAGGACGAGCGAGTCGACCGAAACCGAGTGACGGTCACAAAATTGCGAAACCGCCAACCGAACCTCAGCGATGGCAGGCGACAACCTACCTCGTCGCTCGCCGTTGGTATCGGTCACTCGGTAAGGTTATCCGAGAACCGTCACGACACGAGGAGACATCATGGCCGGATACCCTGCCGTTATCGAAATTCCCAAGGGAAGCCGCAACAAGTACGAGGTTGACCACGAGACCGGCCGCGTCTACCTCGATCGGGTGCTGTTCACGACCTTCGTGTACCCGACGGACTACGGATACTTCGAAAACACGCTGGGCCTCGACGGTGACCCCGTCGACGTCCTTGTCCTGCTCGACTACCCCCTGTTCCCCGGGGTCGGGCTCACGGTTCGCCCCGTCGCCGTGTTCAACATGACCGACGACGGCGGAAGTGACGCCAAGGTCATCGCGGTTCTCGAGAAAGATCCCCGCTGGGCGCACATCCAGGACATCGACGACATCCCCGAGTTCACGAAGAAGGAAATCGAACACTTCTTCGAGCACTACAAAGACCTCGAGCCCGGCAAGTGGGTCAAGACCGAGGGCTGGCAGGGTCGCGCCGAAGCCGAAGCGATTGTCGAAGAGGGTATCGCCCGCCTCGCAGCCGGCCACTAGTTATCCGAGCGTGATGCCCATGCGT
>JBIIAK010000132.1:0-2952 GCA_044239945.1 Microbacteriaceae bacterium | reverse complement strand
AGCCTGAAAGTCGGCTATCCGTCGGACCCCACCACGCAAATGGGACCGATCATCGGTCCGGCGGACGGGAAACTGCTGTCGGCGCTCACGACCCTCGGTCCGGACGAGTCGTGGTTAGTGGAACCCAAGATGCTCGACAAATCCGGTCAGTTGTGGTCACCCGGTGTTCGCGCTGGTGTTTCTGCGGGAAGCGAGTTCCACCTCACGGAATACTTCGGACCTGTTTTGGGCGTCATGACGGCTCGCACGTTGGACGAGGCAATCGATATGGTCAACGCGATTGAGTACGGGCTTACCTCGGGACTGCATTCACTGGAATCCGGCGAGATTGAGTCTTGGCTCGACCGCATCGAAGGCGGAAACCTCTACGTCAACCGAGGAACGACGGGCGCCATCGTTCAACGCCAACCATTCGGTGGTTGGAAAAAATCCGCCGTCGGTGCAGGGTCCAAGGCAGGCGGGCCGAATTACCTGTTCGGGCTCGGTTCGTGGAAGGACGCCGACACCCGAGCGCGCGGAGCGGATCTCACGGTCGACCGCGTCCAGCAACTCCTCGCTGCTCTTCCCGAGTTCGACACGGTCACCGTGTCGGGACGCGCCTGGCTCGCGCGCGCTGCCCGTCTCGACGAGGAAGCGTGGCAGACCGAATTCGGGATTGCGCGGGACGTCTCCAACGTTGGCGTCGAGCGCAATGTGTTCCGCTACCGACCAATCCCTATTCCACTCATCGTGCGATTCTCGGACGGCGCGGAACCCACCGAATTGTTGCGGGTTTTGATAGCTGGATTCCGAGCGGGGAATCAACCCTTCCTTTCAGCCTCGGCGTGGCTCGAAACCAAGATTTCTCGAGTGCTGGAGCAACTGGGCGTGACCGTTGAAATCCAGACCGAATATGAATGGGAAGAGGAGATTGGCCGGCGCGCAGAAGAACTTTCTGGACGCCGCGTCCGGCTCGTTGGCGGGAATCCGTCGACAATCACCTTGGCCACGGGCGGACGACCCGATTTGACGATCTGGTCGGGTCCAGTGGTGACGGCAGCCCGCGTCGAAATGCTCCCGTTCCTTCGCGAACAAGCCGTGAGCATCACGGCACACCGATTCGGAACACCGAACAACCTCACGGACGCCATCGAACTCGGCCATTAAACGGACGAAGCCCCCGACAATCCGGGGGCCTCGAATCGTGGCTCCGACGGGCGTCGATCCCGTGACCTCTCGATTTTCAGTCGAACGCTCTACCAACTGAGCTACAGAGCCAAGGAGTTTGTCACTCCTAGACAAAAGAGCCTCTCGCGAAAGAGACTCTGACGTCCGCGACCCTGACGGGACTTGAACCCGCGACCTCCGCCGTGACAGGGCGGCACGCTAACCAACTGCGCTACAGGGCCTTGCATATTGAATTGTAGACCTGCGTGACCCCAACGGGATTCGAACCCGTGCTACTGCCGTGAAAGGGCAGCGTCCTAGGCCACTAAACGATGGGGCCGTGTCATGCCTCCGAGGATGCGCAACAGACCCGAGTTTATGGGGTATTCGGTTCACACGCAAACCGCCCGCCGGCGCTCAATGTCGGGATTCCCGACATTCCGCGATTACCCTGAAACGTCCAGTGTTTTCGAGGGGGTGTTCAGCATGCGCAGAGGGTGGATCGGTCTTGGCGCTTTTGTGGTGGCCATCTCGCTACTCGTCAGTCCTCTCGCCTCGAAGGAATTCGCCTACGCCGCCGATTATCCGTCGTGGTCGGATGTTCTTGATGCGCGTAACGATGTTGCGCTCAAAGAAAAGGCAATTGCCGAGCTCAAGAGCATCATCAAAGAGTTGGAGAAGAAAGTAGAGGCCGCCTCGGCCGAAGCAGAACGGGTTGGGGCGATTTATCAGGTTGCTCAACTGGCTTACGATGAAGCCGCCTACAAAGCTGACCAGTTGCAGGCGCAGGCCGACGAGGCGAAGAAGAATGCGGACGCGTCTCAGATTCGCGCCGGCCAGTTCGTGTCGGAACTCGCGCGCGTTGGCAATATCAACATTTCGACGAGCCTTCTCTCTAATGAGTCGGGCGCCGCCGACCTTCTCAGTCGTCTTGGTTTTGCCTCGATTATTGCTTCTCAGGCCGATGGAATTTATCAGGCGGCGATTCGCGATCAGAATTCTGCGCAGTCATTGACTGATCAGGCAGAGGTCGCAAAGAAAGAACGTGACGAACTTCGCGCCGAGGCGGAAGCCGCCTTTGAAATCGCGCAAAACGCGGCGATTGAGGCACAAATAGCGTTCCAGGAACAGCAGGATCACCGAGCAACTCTTTTGGCCCAGTTGGCGACGCTTGTCGAGAACCGGGAGGCGACCGAGAAAGAGTATCAAGAGGGACTCGAAGACGGTGATACGGCCGGCAGCGACCTTCCGCCCGGGGCTATTTCGTCACGGGGTTGGGCTCGACCGGCCGCTGGGTACATTTCGAGCCGCTTCGGATGGCGCGTTCACCCGATATATGGAACGGTCCGTTTCCACGCGGGAACAGATCTGGCCGCTGGCTGCGGAATACCGATTTACGCCGCTCGCGGGGGCTCGGTTATCTATGCCGCACCGCTCGGCACCTACGGAAACTTCATCCTGATCAACCACGGCAGCGGAATCTCGACCGGGTATGCGCACATTGCGAACGGCAGGACCTTTGTCAAAATCGGCGAGCAGGTGTCAACCGGAACACATATCGCAGATGTCGGTTCAACCGGTGGTTCTACCGGATGTCACCTTCACTTCGAGGTCCGTGAAAACGGAAAGGCAACCGACGCAGTTCCGTACATGCGACGCATGGGCATCACGCTCGGATAGCTAGTGGCCGGCTGCGAGGCGGGCGATACCCTCTTCGACAATCGCTTCGGCTTCGGCGCGACCCTGCCAGCCCTCGGTCTTGACCCACTTGCCGGGCTCGAGGTCTTTGTAGTGCTCGAAGAAGTG
>JBIIAK010000131.1:0-2953 GCA_044239945.1 Microbacteriaceae bacterium | reverse complement strand
ATGTCGATATTCATCCCCGGTTCGGCACAGTTGCTCGCAGGAAATCGACGACTAGGCCGAATCCTGTTTGGCACGTGGTTAACCCTTGTTTTCATCGCGGTCGTAACGCTCGTGGCATACCTCCTCGTACCGGGATTCACTCTCGGATTCTGGGTTTCTTACTGGGGACTATTCGGGTTGCAGGTGATTCTGGGCGTTCTTGGTTTCATCTCGATCGTCGCCGCTGTGGACACATTTCGATTGGTTCGGTTTGTGCATGTCCCTGGCCGAACCCGCCTCTGGGTCGCGATTTTCACTGTGGTTGCGATGTTTGGGCCGGCGGGCGGTGCAGCGTACGGAACATTTCTCGCGGGACTGACGAGAACCACAATTGCGGGCATCTTTGCCGATGCGCCGACGGTCGCGCCGATCGAAGGAAAATACAGTTTCATGTTGCTCGGCGGAGACGCCGGTGCTGACCGGATTGGACTTCGACCCGATTCGGTCAGCCTTGTCACCATCGATGCGCATACGGGACAAATCACGGTGGTGGGCATTCCGCGAAACATGTACAACGCTCCGTTCGTTAAGGACTCGCCGATGCGCGCCGAGTGGCCAGACGGGTTCAACTGCGGTGATGAGTGCCTGTTCTCTTATATCTATCCGTGGGCAGAAGAACACCCAGAGTTGTATCCGGATGCGGTTGCGGCCGGATCATCGCCGGGCGTCGAGGCAATGCGGGATTCCGTTGAAGCAATCACTGGACTACCCGTACAGTTCTATGTGCTCATCGATATGCGCGGTTTCAGCGGACTAATCGATGCCCTCGGAGGCGTTGATATCGTTATTGACGAACGCGTAAACGTCTGTGTCGTAGGAGAACCCATCACCGACACTTTTCCGGCCGGCGCGACTCATCTGGATGGCAAACGAGCGCTCATGTATGTCCGAACCCGATGCGAGTCTGACGATTTTGAGCGTATGGGGCGCCAACGTCAGTTGGAGGAAGCAATCCTTCGTCAAGTGCAGCCGGCAACTATGCTCACAAAGTTTGAGCAACTTGCCTCCGCGGGACGAGCTTTGGTCGTGACCGATTTACCTCAGTCCATGATTGGAGTCATGGTTGATCTCGGAACAAAGGCACGAAAGTTGCCGTTGCTCCGTGCGGAATTGGTTCCGCCCATTTTTGACCACTTGTATCCGAACTTTCAAGTGGCTCACGAGATCGTTCGCGAAGCCGTTTTCCCGCCGACATCAACGCCGACGCCCACACCGTAGCTGCGCTAGACCGAAAAATCAGTGCGAAGTGCCTTTCGGAGCGCGTCGCGCCACGGAGGCATCTCGGGGAGCCCTGCGGATTGTGCCGCGTCGTCACCGAGGACAGAATAGGCGGGACGTGGTGCTGCGCGAACGAATGCATTAGAGGTGGTTTGGCCGACCAGGTTTGTCGGGGCACCAACTTCTTCGTAGATTGCGATTGCCAAATCCCACCACGAACACACACCGGAATTTGTTGCGTGATAGGTCCCTGGTGCAACGTCAAGTAGTAGGCGAATTCGTTCGGCAAGATTTCGCGTCCATGTCGGTTGCCCAAATTGGTCGGTGACGACGCTAACGGCGTCACCCGCCCGGGCCTTCGCGAGCATCGTCGCGACGAAACTCGGTCCGCCCGCGCCGTAGAGCCACGCGGTGCGGACGACGATTGCTCCGTCCGGGTGGGCTGATCGCACTCCGAGTTCGCCCGCGAGCTTGCTTCGTCCGTAAGCCGATCGCGGTTCTGTTGCCGCGTCCTCTCGATATGGCCTCGTCGCGAGACCGTCGAACACGTAATCGGTTGACACATGTACGAGGCGTGCACCTGCGTCCGCACACGCCCGCGCCACGTTCGTTGCACCACCGGCATTGATTTCCATCGCGACGGCTTCGTTGGCTTCGGCATCATCGACGGCAGTGTAAGCGGCGGCATTGATGACAGCTACTCGACCGGCAACTGCACGCTGAACAGCAATCGCGTCAGTGATGTCGAGGTCTGCACGAGTGACGAGGTCGGCGGTATCGCCTAAGACTTCGCCCAGGGCCGTTGCGAGCATTCCGCCACCGCCGGTCACAAGAATTGGTGCAGTCATCACAATCTCCCTCGTCCTTCAGCGTAGTGCGGCAATAGGCTGGGCGAGTGAAGAATGCGTCTGCCCAACCGCTCGTTCTCGTGGACGCAACAGCAATCAGTGCGCAGCGCGGCGGAGTTGGCCGTTATGTCGAGGAATTGGTTCGCGAGTCCGCACTTGCCGGTCTATCTCTTGTCGTGGTGTGCCAGCCACGCGACGCGAAGTCCTTTGCGGACCTGCACTGCGATCTTGTTGTCGCTCCGCGGAGTGTTGAGACCGTGTTCGTGAGATTTCTATGGGAACAGCTTGGATTGCCCTCGCTCGCGCGTCGACTTCGAGCCACGACGATTCATTCACCGCACTACACATTTCCGTTTTTCACGCGACGTCACCGTGCGGTGACCATTCACGACCTCACCTTCTGGTCGCACCCTGATCGTCATTCAACTGTGAAGAGGTTGTTTTTCAAATTCTGGATTGTAGCGTCCGCCCGCATGGGTCTTGACGTCATAGTCCCGTCTGCGGCAACCGGCGCGGAATATCAGCGTGTTACTCGTGCGAAGGTCGACAACATCACGGTGGCGTTCCATGGTGTGGACCGAGACACGTTTCACCCACCGACACCTCGCGCTATCGCGAAATTTGCGAAGGCAAACCACGCGGCGTCTTGGATTGCGTTCCTCGGCACGATTGAGCCGCGCAAAAACGTTGTTGCCCTGATTGAAGGTTTCCAACTCGCCACGCGTGACATGGTGAAACGACCGAGCCTTCTTCTGGCCGGGGCGCCAGGATGGGACGGGGCGGTGGCTGGCGCAATCTCTCGCGCCGCCGACAACGGGTATGACGTGCGACACCTCGGGTACATCCCG
>JBIIAK010000130.1:0-2961 GCA_044239945.1 Microbacteriaceae bacterium | reverse complement strand
CTCGACAACGGGAAGCCGATTCGCGAGACGCGCGATATTGATGTCCCCCTCGTGGCCGCGTGGTTCTTCCATTACGCCGGGTGGGCGGACAAACTTGATTACGCGGGGCTCGGACCGAACCCGTCGGCGCTCGGAGTCGCCGGGCAGATCATTCCCTGGAACTTCCCGTTACTCATGCTCGCCTGGAAGGTAGCGCCCGCGCTTGCTGCTGGAAACACGGTCGTGCTCAAGCCCGCTGAGACGACGCCTTTAACGGCGCTCATGTTCGCCGACATTTGCGAGCAAGCGGGGCTTCCCGCGGGAGTTGTCAACATCGTTCCGGGGCATGGCGGTGTTGCCGGTAAGGCACTGGTCGAACACGCGGGCGTCAACAAAATTGCGTTCACTGGTTCGACCGCGGTTGGCCGCCAGATAGCCCGAACGCTGGCCGGAACCGAAACTCGCGTCACACTCGAACTCGGAGGCAAGGGTGCAAACATCGTCTTTGACGATGCCGCGGTTGATGAGGCGGTCGAGGGCATCATCGCCGGGATCTTCTTCAATCAGGGACACGTTTGCTGCGCGGGGTCGAGGCTCCTCGTCCAAGAGAACATCCAAGACGAGGTCGTCGAAAAATTGACGCGTCGCCTCGCGACACTGCGACTCGGTGACCCACTCGACAAGAACACCGACATCGGAGCCGTCAATTCGAAGGAGCAACTTGCGCGAATCACCGCCATCGCGGCGACAGGTGAAGCGGAAGGCGCGAACCGCTGGACACTCGATTGTGAACTGCCGTCAAAGGGGTTCTGGTTCCGACCGACAATTTTCACCAATGTGACCACGAGCAACACGGTCGCGCGGGACGAGATTTTCGGGCCGGTGTTGTCGGTCCTCAGCTTCAGAACTCCTGACGAGGCAATCGTCAAGGCGAATAACACGCCCTACGGGTTGAGCGCCGGAATTTGGACCCAAAACGCAAGTCGAATGCTGCGCGTTGCGGATTCTCTTCGAGCTGGCGTCGTGTGGGCGAACACGTTCAACCAGTTTGACCCGACGAGCCCGTTCGGCGGATACAAGGAATCGGGATATGGACGCGAAGGTGGCCGACACGGTCTTGCGGCCTACCTCGCCAATGGAGGTGCGCGATGAGCCGACTAGCAATTCCCAAGACCTACAAGCTTTTCATCGGCGGCAAATTCCCGCGCAGTGAATCGGGTCGAACCACCGAAGTGACGAGTCCTGCGGGCAAGTTCATCGCTAACGTCGCAAAGGCGAGCCGTAAAGACGCCCGCGATGCGGTCGTTGCCGCTCGAGCTGCGTGGTCCGGTTGGGCAGGGGCCAGTGCCTACAATCGCGGCCAAGTTCTTTATCGCGTCGCCGAAATGCTCGAAGGACGACTCGAACAGTTCGTCTCCGAAATAGTCGATTCGACGGGAGTCAAGCCCGCCGAGGCGCGCATCGAAGTGTCCGCGTCGATCGATTGCCTCGTCTGGCACGCGGGCTGGACCGACAAGTTTGCGCAGGTCCACGGAGGCGCGAATCCCGTTGCCGGGCCGTTCTTCAACCTCTCTGTCCCCGAATCCACCGGTGTCGTCGCACTCGTTGCGCCGACCGTCGCCGGCTCGTCGCTGCTCGGCCTCGTGTCATCGATTGCACCGGCGTTGACAACCGGAAACGCCGTCGTTGTCCTCGCGAGCGAAGTTGCACCGTGTGCGGCGATGACGTTTGCCGAAGTGCTCGCGACCAGCGATATTCCGGGCGGTGTCGTCAACATCCTCACCGGTTCAGTCGACGAGGTTGCGCCGTGGTTGGCCTCGCACGCCGATGTCAACGCCATCGATTTGACCGGCGCGGAACGCAATATCGCCGTCGACTGCGAACGCGCGGCAGCAGAAACTCTCATGCGCGTGGTGCGCCCTGGCACATTCGGGCCAACGGAATCCGCGTTCAACCGAATAGCTGCGTTTGTTGAAACCAAGACGGTCTGGCACACGAAGTCACTTGCGTAGGGGTATCCGCCATAACCCCGCTGGTAACCTCCAAAGGTGATCAGCGGAATACTGCTCGTCGACAAACCCACGGGCCCGTCGAGTCATGGAGTCGTGTCGGCGGCCCGAAAAGCGCTCGGCACGCGCAAGATTGGTCACGCCGGAACGCTCGACCCGATGGCGACGGGACTCTTGGTGCTGGGTGTCGGAACATCAACGCGACTTCTGACCTACCTGGTTGGCGCGGACAAGAGCTACACCGCGACAATTCGCTTGGGGTCGGCAACCGTCACTGACGATGCCGAGGGCGACGTCACATTTAACGCTGATGACGCCGTCCTAGAGGCCATTACGGACGACGACATTAAGCGCGAGATAGCCGCGCGGACCGGAGTCATTCAACAGCGACCTTCGGCCGTGTCCGCAATCAAAGTGGACGGTCAGCGGGCGTACAACCTGGTTCGGGCGGGGGACGACGTTGTGCTCGATGCGCGCACGGTCACCGTGTCACGGTTCGAGTCCCACGCCATCTGTCGAACCCCCGGCGCCATCGATATAGATGTCACGGTTGATTGTTCGTCGGGTACGTATATTCGCGCGCTCGCCCGGGACATCGGCGCCGCGCTTGACTGCGGGGGGCACCTCACTGCGCTGCGCCGCACGCGGGTCGGTGCATTTTCGGTCGAGGACGCCTGTTCTGTCGACGACATTTCGGCCAAGCAACTCGTTCCCGCCACGCGAATCGCGCGTGGCCTCTTCCCCGTGTTGACGGCAACGGATGCTCAGGCCATCGACTTCGGACACGGCAAAAAGGTGACAACAACGACTTCCGATGCACCTCTCGTTGCGGTGTTACACGGTGATGTCCTCATTGCAATTGCCACAGTGTCAAAGGGTGTTGCTCGAGTTGTGACAGGATTTCCGCATGATTGAGTGGCTCACGTTCGCAAGTATCGCCTACGCGTTCGTCACGGGACTTATCGCGATCGTC
>JBIIAK010000022.1:0-10078 GCA_044239945.1 Microbacteriaceae bacterium | reverse complement strand
AGTCGCCTTCTTGGGGATCGGACTTGGCACTTTGATGCTGTTCGTCACCTCTAACCTGACGAAACGAACCCTCCAGGTTTCGGTCGGTGCGACCGTGCTTGGTGTGATTGCCTTGTGGTATCCACTCCAATTCGTCTGGTTCTTCTTCAACAACCCGCTCGCCATCCCTCTCGTCGCAATATTGCTGGCCGGTGTCGGATTGGCCGCCGGCTTCTTCCTCGGAGGAGATGACCGACCAGAGGCGATGCGGGTCGCGGCGATTACCGGTGCGCTTGCCACCGCACCACTCGTATTGGACCAGATGTTCATGCGCTGGGGTGAGTATGTACAAATCATCCCGCTGCGCTCTGGCGTGATTTCGACGATTGGCGCAAACACACCAGTGCTTGCCAACAGTGAAGACACGTGGATGCGCATGCTCGACTCATCGACGCACCTCATTCTTCCGACCGCCGCGCTCATGATCATTTCGGTCGCAGGGTACACGCGCTACACCCGCGCGACTCTGCTCGAAGTCCTCAACCAGGATTACGTGCGCACAGCGCGGGCAAAGGGGCTTCCCGAGACCACGGTCATCATGCGACACGCGTTCCGCAACACCCTCATTCCGATTGCCACGATTGTCGCATTTGACTTTGGGGCGGTCATCGGAGGCGCCATCATCACTGAGCGAGTTTTCGCATGGCAAGGTATGGGCGCGTTGTTCAATCAGGGCCTTCAAGACGTCGATGTCAACCTCGTCATGGGGGTATTCCTTGTCACCGGCGTTGCCGCCGTCATTTTCAACATCCTCGCTGACCTGGCGTACTCCGCCCTTGACCCGCGTATTCGCATTTCGGAGGCGTAATCATGGCGCGCAAAAAGGTTTCCACCCCGAACACGGAACAGATCGCGTTGTCGGAACTGACAATCGAGCAACGCCAGATCGAAGGACTCAGTCTTTCGACCGTCGTCCGACGGAGATTCTTTCAACACAAGGCCGCCGTCACGAGCATGGTCGTTCTCGGATTAATCGTGTTGCTGGCGTTCACCTCGGTTGGCACCATCATCGGCGGAACGGGTCGACTGGCTGCGGACACCGCCAGTGGAGAAATCATTCTGGACGGGCTGCGCATTAGCGGATGGTGGCCGTACGACTGGTATAAAAACTACCCAATCACGACCCCGGGCGGGCTACCGTCATGGGAACACCCGTTCGGTCAGGACACCTTGGGCAAAGACATTTTCTCGCGCGTCATGCGCGGGATTCAGCAGTCGCTCACCGTTGTGACGCTAATCGGCGTTCTTGCAACTGTTCTTGGTGTCGTCATCGGTGCGGTCGCCGGGTTCATGCGCGGTTGGCTCGACAACCTGCTCATGCGCATGACCGATGCCATCATCATCATCCCGGGGCTCATCCTCGGTGCGGTTTTGGGTCGCACGATTGGCGGTAACGCGATTTCGCTAGGAATCTTGCTCGGGCTCGTGTCGTGGACTGGGCTCTCGCGTTTGGTTCGCGGTGAGTTCCTCGCCCTACGGGAACGTGAGTTCGTCGACGCGGCGCGTGTTGCTGGCGCCTCCAATTTCCGAATCATTTTCCGACACATCCTGCCAAACTCCATTGGAATTGTCGTCGTCAATGCGACGCTACTCATGAGCGCAGCCATTCTGACCGAAACGGCGTTGTCGTTCCTCGGATTCGGAATCACGGCTCCGGATATCTCGTTGGGTCAAATCATTTCCCAGTACAACGAGGCTTTCAAGACTCGACCCTGGTTGTTCTGGTGGCCGGGATTCTTCATTGTGGTTGTGGCACTGTGTATCAACTTCATTGGCGATGGATTGCGAGACGCTTTTGACCCTCGCCAGCGCCACATGCCCAAATCGATGAGCCTCTCCCGTCAATTCCGTGAACTGATGGGGGGTCGCAAATGATGAGCGAATCGATTTCAGAAGGCCAGGGCGGTTGCTGCCAAGGCGCCCAAAACGCACAACGCGATGATGAGGCCAACGTTGACACGGGACTCGACGCGAGCACTGTCGTTGGTGCGACGTTCCCAGTGCCGGCGAACGAGAGCTGCTGCTCCGCCGGAATCGCTGTTGACGAGATCACCGGGGCGAACAGTTCCCGCGAGATAGGTGGTCTCGGGCAGGTGTTGCCCCTGGTCGCGGCTCGCGAACATGGCGGCGTATCGACTGGGTGCGGGTGCGGCCCAGACCGAGATGCGACGGTTTTTCAGGAAGAGAGTCAGGCCCCACTTGGTGTCAATGCGTTCGATTGCACCCCACTCGATCTCGTGGGTCGCAACGATGTTTCGAACGTTGATGCCGGTCTCGCGGATGATGAGTCGGGGTCGCCAGAATGCTGCGTAGATGGCGAGTGCAAGGAATGCGCTAATGCTGACTCCGCGCAGGGCGTCGACGATGTCGCCTGTTGCGGCGGTGGTTGCTGCGGCGCCAGTGAAAACAAGAACAAAGACGACGGCCAATACTCGACCGGAGCGGGACACGAACGTGGTCATGTTCTCCATGGTGTCACGGAGGCGACCCGATGAGCGTGAACCCAGTGGTAATCGAAGCACAGAACCTCGGCGTGGACTTTTGGGTTGACGGCGAATGGGTGATGGCCGCCGAAGACCTGAACTATGCGGTGCGCGCGGGCGAAGTTCTTGCCATCGTCGGTGAGTCGGGGTCGGGTAAATCCGCATCGTCGATGTCTCTGCTCGGTCTGTTGCCCCCAAACGGTCGTGCCCAAGGGCGGGTTCTTCTCAGCGGAGAAGACACGCTCACCGCAACACCGGAACGAATTCGTGCGATTCGCGGCCGCGAGATTGCGGTGATTTTTCAAGAACCGATGACGGCGATGAACCCGGTGTACACCATCGGGTTCCAAATCGTCGAAGCTCTGAAAGTTCACTACCCAAAACTCTCGCGGGCTGCCGCGAAGGCACGTGCGATCGAATTACTCGGACTCGTCGAATTGCCCGACCCACAAAAAGCGTTCGATTCCTATCCACACCAGTTGTCGGGTGGTCAGCGTCAGCGGGCGATGATTGCGCAGTCGATTTCGTGTGACCCCAAAGTGCTGATTGCCGATGAACCGACGACCGCGCTGGACGTGACGATTCAAGCGGAGATTCTTGATTTGCTTCGATCGCTCAACGAGCGACTCGGCACGGGCATCATTTTGATTACGCACGACATGGGCGTCGTCGCTGACATGGCTGATCACGTTCTCGTAATGAAGAGTGGACGCGTCGTCGAGTCTGGCACTGTCATCGACATTTACAAACACGCCAAGGTCGCCTACACCCAAGAGCTTCTTGCGGCTGTTCCGCACCTCGGCACCGGCGCAGCGTCCGGCAAAAAAGCGGATTCGCACAAGGGCGAAACCCCGGTGCTGTCGTTGAAGAATGTTGACATTACCTATCCGAAACGCGGGCGGGTCGCAGCGTTCCGCGCAGCCGAAGATGTGTCTATCGACATTTACCCCGGTGAAGTGCTTGGACTGGTCGGTGAGTCCGGGTCTGGAAAGACGACAATCGGACGAGCGGTCGTCGGGTTGTTGCCCGTGACGCGCGGCTCAATCACCGTTGCCGGTCAAGACATGGTGAATGTGTCGGCGAAAGACCTGCGTGAGGTTCGCCGCCACATCGGAATCGTGTTCCAAGACCCAGGATCCTCGCTCAACCCGCGGTGGCCAATTGGACAAAGCATTGGTGAACCTCTCGTTCTCAACGGCGGTTACAGTTCAGAGCAGATTTCCACCAGGGTCGAAGACCTCCTCGACATGGTCGAACTGCCACGCACCTACCGCAACCGATACCCACATGAACTCTCGGGTGGCCAGCGTCAACGTGTCGGAATCGCCCGGGCGCTCGCACTCAACCCTTCGATTCTGGTGGCGGATGAACCGACCTCGGCACTCGATGTATCGGTTCAGGCTCGTGTTTTAGAGCTTCTCACGACCATTCAAAAGGTGCAAAAGTTTGCGATTTTGTTCATTTCGCACGACCTTGCGGTGATTGATTTGCTCAGTGACCGAATTGCGGTCATGCATCACGGTAAAATCGTAGAGCAGGGTTCGACGGATCAGATTCTGCGTAACCCGCAAGACCCTTACACAAAGAGGCTCATCGCCGCCGTGCCAGTTCCGGATCCCGAGGAACAACGTATGCGTCGACGTGCGCGCACCACTACCTAAAGGATTCCATCATGGCAATCGCCACACGCAACGATCTTCGAAATGTGGCGATTGTCGCTCACGTTGACCACGGCAAGACCACTCTTGTCGACGCGATGCTTCGGCAGACGGGCTCGTTCGCCGCGCACGGTTCGGTCGAGGACCGCGTCATGGACTCGAACGACCTTGAACGCGAAAAGGGAATCACAATTCTCGCGAAGAACACTGCGGTGTCCTATTCCGGTAAGCACGCGACAAACGGTCCAATCACAATCAATGTCATTGATACTCCCGGCCACGCCGATTTCGGTGGCGAGGTCGAACGCGGACTGTCGATGGTCGACGGTGTCGTACTTCTCGTCGACGCGAGCGAAGGCCCGCTTCCCCAGACCCGCTTTGTTTTGCGCAAAGCCCTGGAGGCGAAGCTTCCCGTCATCCTGCTCGTGAACAAGACCGACCGCCCTGACGCGCGAATCGACGAAGTCGTGCACGAATCACAAGACCTTCTTCTCGGGCTTGCATCCGACCTCCACGACGATGTCCCCGACCTCGACCTTGATGGAATCCTCGACTTGCCCATTGTTTACGCATCGGGACGCAACGGCGCCGCATCGTGGAATCGGCCGGCAGACGGCTCTCTTCCCGACAACGATGACCTTGAACCATTGTTTGACGCGATCCTCAAGCACATTCCCGCGCCGACCTACGACACCGACCACCCACTTCAGGCCCACGTCACCAACCTCGACGCATCGCCGTTCCTCGGCCGAATCGCGCTTCTGCGCATTTTCAACGGCGAACTCAAAAAGGGGCAGACCGTTGCGTGGATGAAGCACGACGGAACTGTCGAAAACGTTCGCATCACGGAATTACTGACAACGAAAGCGCTCGAACGCGTTCCGACCGACTCGGCGTCGGCCGGTGACATTGTCGCGGTGGCTGGAATCGAGAACATCACCATTGGCGAGACCATCGCTGACATGAACGATCCGCGAGCCCTTCCCGTGATCACGGTGGACGACCCGGCGATTTCAATGACCATCGGAACAAACACTTCGCCGCTCGTTGGCAAGGTCAAGGGGCACAAGCTCACGGGACGAATGGTCAAAGACCGCCTCGACCGCGAACTCATTGGTAACGTGTCCGTTCGCCTCGTTGACATCGGGCGCCCCGATGCTTGGGAGATCCAGGGCCGAGGAGAACTCGCGTTGGCGATTCTCGTCGAAAACATGCGACGCGAAGGGTTCGAACTCACCGTTGGAAAGCCGCAGGTTGTGACCAAGAAGGTCAACGGAGCGACGCATGAGCCGTTCGAGCACCTCACCGTGGATGCTCCCGAGGAATACCTCGGTGCGATCACGCAGCTTCTTGCCGCTCGTAAGGGCCGTATGGAGGGCATGACGAATCACGGAACCGGATGGGTCCGCATGGAGTTCATTGTTCCGTCGCGCGGACTCATCGGTTTCCGTACCGAATTTCTGACGATTTCACGCGGCACCGGTATTGCTAACGCGATTGCGCACGGGTACGGTCCGTGGGCCGGCCAGATTGTCACCCGCCAGAACGGTTCGATCGTGTCAGACCGCCAGGGTGTCGCGACACCGTTCGCCATGATGGCGTTGCAAGAGCGCATGGCATTCTTTGTTCAGCCCGGCGATGAGGTCTACGAGGGCATGGTTGTCGGAGAGAACTCGCGAGCTGACGACATGGACGTCAACGTGACCAAGGAAAAGCAACTAAACAACATCCGCTCGTCGACATCGGAAATCCTCGAGAAGATGACCCCGCCCCGCGACATGACGCTCGAGGAATGTCTTGAATTCGCGCGCGAAGACGAGTGTGTCGAGGTGACGCCCGCCAAGGTTCGTATTCGCAAGGTCGAACTCGAACAGAACTTGCGTGCACGAGCTGCGTCACGACTCAAGCGCCAGAACGAATAGACGCGACAAGGATAGGCTGACCCTGTGAAGGTTGTGCGGTTTAGCCATGATGGGGAACCCCGATACGGGGTGATTGACGGGAACGTCGTCACTTTGCTCGAGGGTGACCCGATTCACGATGGAATCACGACGACGGACGTCACGGTAGCGTTCGCGGACATCACACCCATGGCACCCGTCGTTCCCTCCAAGGTGATTTGTGTCGGCATGAATTTCGCAGAGCACGCGGCCGAAATGCATCACGACGGCCCGCCAACGCCTCTTGTCTTCCTCAAGCCGCCGACAACTGTCATTGGCCCCGGCGAAAACATCATCCTTCCCCCCGTCGAAGGACGAATCGTCCACGAGGGAGAACTCGCGGTCGTCATCGGGGCTGTTGCGCACCGCGTCCCCGAGAAGAACTGGGCGGACGTCGTCTTTGGGTACACGATTGCCAATGATGTCTCGGCTCGAGACGTCATGTTTGCCGACGGTCAGTGGGCGCGTGCCAAGGGATTCGATACGTTCTGTCCGGTGGGTCCGTGGATTGAAACCGAATTCGACCCGTTCGCCCACAACGAGATCACGACTCGTGTTGACGGAGAGGTGCGCCGACACGGCTTCACCGGGGACATGACCCACCACGTTCCCGAGATCATTGCGTTCGTGTCGAATGCCTTTACTCTGTTCCCCGGTGACATCATCTGCACGGGAACGCCAGCCGGGCTCGGCGGATTTGTTGATGGCCAAACTGTCGAGATCACGATCGATGGCATCGGAACGCTATCGAACCCAGCCAAAAACCGCGACGACCGAGTCTCGTGAGGTCAAGCCAGGTCGACGATATCCGCCGGATTCGTCGGGCTCTCATCGCGGGGCAAGTCATGGCGGGAATCGGGCTCGGGTCTGCAGTGTCGGTTGGTTCGCTTCTTGCCGCTCATATCGCTGGCGGAGAATCCGCGGCCGGACTGGCGGTCACCATGTCGACCCTGGGTGCAGCCGTCGCAGCAATCCCACTGGCAAGGGTCGCGATGCAACGAGGTCGGCGGCTCGCGTTGACCATGGGGGCGGCCATCGCGATTTTCGGTGGTTCGCTCATCATCGTCGCGGGCGGACTCATGTCGTTGCCACTAGTCCTCTTTGGGTTAATGGCTCTCGGGGTCGGCAGCGCGGTGAATCTGCAAGCCCGATTCGCCGTCACGGATTATTCTTCGGCAAAAAATCGTGGCCGCGACTTGTCGATGGTGGTCTGGGCGACGACCGTCGGTGCGATTATCGGACCTAACCTGAATGGCATCGGTGTGGTTATCGGCGACGCACTCGGAATGCCCGAATTGACGGGACCCTTTATTTTTACGGTCGCCGCCCAACTCGCCGCCGCGTCGATTTACTGGTGGGGTATTGGCCCGTATGCCCCAACCGTGACCGTCACCAAAACTGCGGCCACCACGGCCGCAAAACTTTCTCGTGCGGTCCCATTCGCCATCGCGGTAATCGGTCTCGGGCACGCGACGATGGCCGCCGTCATGGCAATGACTCCCGTTCACCTTGTGCACGACGGGGCGACCGTCGGCGAAGCAAGTTTCGTTATTTCGCTACACGTTGCGGGCATGTACGCGTTGTCCCCGGTGTTCGGAATTCTTAGCGACAAGATTGGGCGAGTACCGGTGCTCATTCTTGGGCAGGTTGTTTTGGCGATCAGCCTGGCACTAACCGCGATTTTCCCGATGGACCACACCATCGTGACCATCGGACTAATCCTCCTCGGGCTTGGCTGGAGCGCCAATACGGTGGCGGGAAGCGCCCTCATTGGTGAACTCTCGCAGGGACCGAAGCGCCTCACCATCCAGGGCCGAAGCGACGCGGCCATGAGCGCTTCCGGTGCCCTCGCGGGAGTCCTTGCTGGTCCTGCGGTCATGGCGCTGGGTTATGCAGGTCTCTCGGTCGCGGCATTCACCTTTGTGGCTTCCGCGGCTGCCCTGATTGGACTGATTGTCACCCTGCGGTCCCGCGAATCCGCGGAATAGACTGACACCGATATGAAGACTCCGTTCTCTACTGCCACGGGCAGCGACATTCGCGTCCGTTTTTGCCCATCACCGACGGGCACTCCGCACGTCGGACTGATTCGGACGTGTCTGTTCAATTGGGCTTACGCGCGTCATGTTGGCGGGACGTTCATCTTCCGCATCGAGGACACTGATGCCGAACGCGACTCAGAAGAGTCTTACGAACAACTGTTGGATGCCCTGAGTTGGCTCGGCCTGGACTGGGACGAGGGTGTGGTCAAAGGCGGCCCGCACGAACCGTATCGGCAGTCGCAGCGCACAGAGATTTATCAAGAGATCATCGCTGCACTTCTCGCTTCGGGGCACCTGTACGAATCGTTCGTGACCCCTGAAGAAATGGAAGCTCGTAACTTAGCCGCTGGCCGTGACCCCAAGATGGGCTATGACAACTTTGAGCGTGACCTGACCGCCGACGAACGCTCGGCTTTTCGGGCCGAAGGTCGCCGGCCAGCGCTGCGCCTTCGAGTTCCGAGCGAGGATCTCGGGTTCGATGACCTCGTTCGTGGACCCATCACCTTCCCCGTCGGGACAACAACGGATTTTGTCGTTGTCCGACCGAACGGCGCACCCCTCTACACCTTCGTCAACCCGGTCGACGATGCGCTCATGGGCGTCACCCACGTATTGCGCGGGGAAGACCTGTTGTCGTCCACACCCCGTCAGATCGCGTTGTACCACGCTCTGATCGAGGCTGGCGTGACAACTTTTGTCCCGCGCTTCGGGCACCTTCCGTATGTCATGGGCGAGGGCAACAAGAAGTTGTCAAAGCGCGACCCGGAATCGAATCTGTTCCATCACCGTGAACGGGGGTTCATCCGCGAGGGACTGCTGAACTACCTGTCGCTCTTGGGATGGTCGATTTCGGCGGATCGCGACATTTTCACCGTCGACGAAATGATTGCCGCATTCGATGTCGCTGATGTCAATCCGAACCCGGCGCGGTTCGATCTGAAAAAGGCCGAATCCATCAACGGTGATCACATTCGCCTTCTGTCGCGTGACGCGTTCATCGAAAGGACGCTGCCATATCTTCATGCCGCAGAGTTGGTTGACGCAAACCCGACGAGCCACCAACTCGCGCGTCTCACCGAAATCTCGCCGCACATTCAGGAACGAACCCAGTTGATGGGCGAGATCCCCGAGATGATTCGATTCCTGTTCACCGAGGATGCCGACCTCACCGTGGCCGACGACGCGCGTAGCACACTCGACTCGGACGCCGCCCGGATTCTCGATGCTGCATCCGAGGCCCTCACGGAACTCGTCGATTGGTCAACGTCGAATATCGAGGAAACGCTTCGAACCAGCCTGATCGAGAGACTCGAATTGAAGCCACGCAGCGCGTTCGGGTCGGTCCGTACCGCCATCTCGGGGCGTCGAATCAGCCCACCCCTTTTCGAGTCGATGGAGATTCTCGGACGCGAATCCAGCCTGGCTCGAATTGCCTCGTTACGAGGTTCGTTGTGACAACCGGCGGGCTTCGCTGACCAATTTCGTGCGGTCCTTGCCGTTTGGTAGGCTAGTGCGAAGCGGCTCTGTCGCCTGTGGGGTGTGGTGTAATTGGCAACACGGAGGTTTCTGGTACCTTTGTTCTTGGTTCGAGTCCAGGCACCCCAGCACTAGTTTTCTCGAGCTGTCGAGCGTTTACGCTACTGTTTCCGAATGACAACGTTGTCCCGCCAGCACATTGCCGTCGCGGTGAACCCGAGTGCTGCGCAGGGCGCTCACCGCGACTACGGGCACCGATTGGTCGAAGCGTTGCGCGCTTCGGGTCGCCAAGTCTCTGAATTGTCGGCCGACTCGTATGAGCACCTCGAGTCGTTGGCGCGTAACGCTGTCGCTGAGGGCGTTGACGCCCTCATTGTCGTGGGGGGCGACGGCACTGCCCAATTGGGCACCAACGTGTGCATCAACACTGACACCCCACT
>JBIIAK010000129.1:0-3033 GCA_044239945.1 Microbacteriaceae bacterium | reverse complement strand
CCGGCAATCGGACCGCAAACGTGATTCGCGCCTTCAATGTGCTGCGTCAATACGACGAGTCAGAGGTCGCCGACATCTGGACCCGGGTTCAAAAGCGACTGTCCTCGGACGGAGTCTTTCTCGATGGAACCTGCGACGAAATTGGCCGGGTGGCCACGTGGGTTTCGCTTAGTGCGAGCGGACCGGAATCGTTGACGATCGCTCTTCGGCTAGCGGAATTAGAGTTCCCTAGCATCGCGGCCGAGCGTCTCGTCAAAGCCCTGATTCATCGAAACGTCGAAGGCGAAGCGATTCACCGATTCCTCGAGGACCTTGATCGCCACTGGGCGTTTTCTGCGCCACTCCAGGTTTATTCGCCCAGTCAGCGTTGGATTGCCACTGTTCGCGCCATGAAGGTATCGGGTTGGCCGGTTCAGGGAACCGCCGCCGCATGGCGGCTCGGCGAGATTACGGTCGACTGGGACGCAGTCGCTCCGCGGCGGTAGCCCCGGCGCTGGGCGGAACAAGAACCTGCTGGGTGGCGGTCAACGGATGGTCATCGTGAACGACAGTCAACGATGCCGTGACGTCGACGTTTCGCTTGATGACCGCGAGCGCCACCGGACCGTCTTCGAAGTGGTATCCGGCAGTGGTGACGGTTCCGACCACGTCGCCGCCCGCCCACACCGGGTCGGAGGCCTCGACAAAAACGGAATCAGAACCGTCCAGGTGCAGGCGCACGAGTCGCCGCGGTGGGTGCCCGATGTTGTGAATCTTGGACACGGTTTCTTGCCCCGGATAACACCCTTTTGACAGATGGACTGCGGTTCGGAGCCAATCGAGTTCGTGCGGGAGCGATCGATCATCGACCTCTGCCATCGATGGCCTCCCTGCAACAACGCGAAGCGGGTCAACAAGGTCTGCGTCGACAACATCAACGTTGGGCTTTCCCCCAGCGGGAAGCAACGTTTCCACCCAGGCCCATGCGGGAATGTTGGCATCACCGTAGGTGATTCCCCCGGGGGCGACGTCCGGCCAGGGATCGATCCAGGCGAGGTCGCCGAACGCAACAGCGCCACCCCACACCGAGAACTGGGACGACACGTCGGTAGCCTGGACGTCCTCCATGAAGATTCGGGCGTCGAGCCACGCCGCAGTGTCTGCGCCCGAAGCGCCTGGAACAATCAGAAGCGTGCCGTCGGTGGATTCGAGCACGTGAATACTGTGTTGAATTCGTCCCTGACCATCGAGTTCGAGGGCATCACGCGAGTCTCCGACAGAAAGACCGCGCAGGTCTTGACTGAGCGTCGCGTTGAGGACATCGAATCGGTCAGGCCCTGTGACAAGCACAACGCCCGCTTCTAATGCCACCGTAGCTGTCCCCTCAACCAGCCGCCGCTGGTCGACGAAGGGGTTGGACATCGTCAGCGCTGACCGCGGAAGAGCCGCACGAGGACGACGATACTCGTAAAGCCGATTGCCGCGAACGCGAGTCCCAACAACACCAAGAAGAAGATTTCAAACCAAAAGATCATGAGTTCAGCCTAATCCGTATTGCGCCAGCGCGACCACGATTCCCACGGCCCCGATGATGAGGCTTCCCGCAGTTGTGAACGCCAGACGATTGACGAGGCCCTGCTTTCGTTGCATCGACAATTGGATAACAAACGACAACACGAGCGATGCCCCAATTGTGGCCGAAATCACAGAGGCCCATTGGGTGGATCCGAACGTCACCGCGAAAACGGTACCAGCAAGAGCAACAATCCACGAGGGCAGTGCGGATGCAAATCTGCGGGGCATATCACCATGCTAAACGCGCCTAGACTTTAACGAATCGTGCGAGAGGGAGGGTCGTGTCTCGAATACTGTTACTTTCCCCATCTTCCGCGTCGGTCATTCCCGCACTGGCGCTGTTGCCACATGATTTGACCGTCGCACCGCTCGCCCCACAATCACTCGCTTCTCACCCCGACGTCGAACTCGTCCTCATCGACGGTGTGACCGACTTGGTTGGGGCGAAATCCATGTCGACCATTCTGTCGTCCGCCCAGTTACCCGTGCCAGTCCTCATCGTGGTGTCCGACACATCGTTGTCTGTCCTCGATGATTCATGGGGAATCTCAGACTTTTTGCTTCCATCAGCGTCGCTCGCCGAGGTCGATGCGCGAATTCGTCTCGCCGTTCAGTCCGCTAGTGACAACGTCGCAAACGGATTGAGCCACTCGGGCGTTCGCATCGACGAATCGAGCTACCAGGCCACTGCCAGCGGGAGGCCCCTCGACCTCACGTTCAAAGAATTCGAATTGTTAAGGTATTTGGTGGCAAATCCGGGTCGCGTGTTTACCCGCGAACAATTACTCTCAGACGTATGGGGTTACGACTACTTTGGGGGAACACGAACCGTCGACGTTCATGTTCGCCGGCTCCGTTTCAAGCTCGGAGACCGTGAATCGGTGATCGGGACAGTTCGCAACGTCGGTTACCGATTTGCGCCAACAGGAGAAAACGAATGAGTGAGCCAAACCCCACCACGGGGTCTACCGACGCCGAGCTGGACGATGATTGGGACGATTCCCTTCCGGCGAATGACGCCTCGCTTCCCCGTGATCGTTTTTTTGACCGTGAATTGTCGTGGCTCGCGTTCAACGGGCGGGTCCTCGAACTCGCGAAAGACGAATCAATTCCGCTTCTCGAGCGAGTCAATTTTCTCGCTATCTTTGCCAACAACCTCGACGAATTCTTCATGGTCCGCGTCGCGGGACTGAAGCGCCGAATCGAGAGTGGAATCGCCGTTCACAATAACGTCGGGCGGGGCCCACAACAGGTCTTGGCCGATATTCATGCCACCGCCTACGCGTTACAAGTCGACCATGCTCGTGTTGCCACGGACGTCTTGCGCCCCGCACTCGACGCCGCCGGCGTCACGATTACATCAATCGCGGACTTGTCGCCCGCCGACCGCACGACGGTTGACGAGTTGTTTGTTTCCCAGATTTTCCCCGTCCTTACCCCGCTTGCGGTCGACCCAGCGCACCCGTTCCCCTACATTTC
>JBIIAK010000021.1:0-10388 GCA_044239945.1 Microbacteriaceae bacterium | reverse complement strand
ACGAACGTCTCGAATTCCTCGGTGACGCAATTCTTCAACAGGTCATCACTCTCGAACTGTATGAACGGTTTAGTGATTTGCCCGAGGGGGATTTGTCGAAGCGTCGCTCGGCACTTGTCAGCACTGCGGCACTCGCCGAGGTCGCGAGGTCGATTGAACTGGGTGGTTTCCTGCGGCTTGGAAGAGGTGAGGTGTCGACCGGCGGTCACGACAAGTCTTCGCTTCTCGCCGATGTTGTGGAATCGATCATTGGCGCTGCGTATCTCAGTCTCGGTCAGCAGGCCGCTGCAGATGTTGTCAACCGATTGGTCGGGCCGCTCTTTGATCAGGCAGACCGGTTTGGCATTTCGATGGACCACAAGACGGCACTGCAGGAACACTGTGATCGACACTCCATGGGCAAGCCGGTCTACGCGGTCACCTCGGAAGGTCCTGATCATTCCCGCCAGTTCCACGCGATGGTATCGAGCGACGGAGTGAATCTCGGTTCCGGGAGCGGCTCGAGCAAGAAAACCGCCGAGGTAGCTGCAGCGCAGCAAGCGCTCGCCGGGTTGTCGCGATAGCCGATGCCGGAACTACCCGAGGTTGAGGTTGTTCGTCGAGGTCTTCTGACTCATCTTGTTGGTGCTCGGGTGACCGACGTCATGGTTTACGACGCCCGCGCGCTCAAACGCCATCCGGGTAGCGTTGCGCACTTCGCCACCACGTTGACGGGCGCGCGGATCGAGTCGGCGGTTCGACGCGGAAAGTTCGTCTGGTGCCCGCTAGACATCGGCGACGCACTTGTAATCCACCTCGGAATGAGCGGACAGATTCGCATTGTCGATGCTGAGCCCATCCGACACGAACGCGTCCGGCTCTCTCTCGATGGACGGGCACCGATTGCATTCGTTGACCAGCGTCTTTTTGGTTCACTTGCACTGGATTCGCTGGTCCAAGGTCAGGACGGTTTTCCCGCCGGCCTGGGCTCTGATTCCTCACTCGTACCGTCTTCGGTAACCCATATTGCGCGGGATATCCTCGACCCGGCACTCGATGTCGACTCGCTCATCGCCCGCTTTCGAAAGCGCACGACCAGTGTGAAGGTCGCCATGCTCAACCAGGGCCTCGTCTCGGGAATCGGAAACATTTATGCCGATGAAGCGCTGTGGGCTGCTCAGATTCACTACGCGACTCCCGCTGACCGAATTCGTCCGATCGATTACCGGCGGTTGTTCGATGCGGTCCGTGCGGTGATGACCACGGCGCTCGACGCTGGCGGCACATCTTTCGACGCGCTGTACGTCAATGTCAACGGCGAATCGGGGTACTTCGACGTGTCGCTTAACGCCTACGGCCAGGCCGGCAAGCCCTGTGCGCGATGTGACACCCTTATCGTTCGTGAACCGTGGCAGAACCGCTCGTCGCACTTTTGCCCGTCCTGTCAGCGCTCAGTGCGAACTCGCCGTTAGTTTTACTCGGAACTGTTCGGGATAATGGTGGGATGTATCTGAAGTCCTTGACCCTGAAGGGCTTCAAGTCGTTCGCTCAACCTACGACTTTCCAGTTCGAACCAGGAGTCACCGCTGTCGTCGGCCCGAACGGGTCGGGGAAGTCGAACGTCGTTGACGGACTCGCTTGGGTCATGGGCGAGCAGGGCGCCAAGACGCTTCGCGGCGGCAAAATGGATGACGTCATCTTTGCGGGAACCTCAACTCGCGGACCACTCGGTCGCGCCGAAGTCACGTTGACGATTGATAACTCGGACGGCGCTTTGCCAATCGAATACACCGAAGTGACTATTTCACGAATCCTGTTCCGCAACGGTCAGTCGGAATACGCAATCAACGGCGAGTCCTGCCGACTTCTCGATGTCCAAGAACTGCTGTCCGATTCAGGTTTGGGTCGCGAGATGCACGTCATCGTGGGCCAGGGCCGTCTCGACACGGTCTTGTCGGCGACGCCCGAGGACCGCCGCGGTTTCATTGAAGAAGCAGCCGGAATCCTCAAGCACCGTCGCCGCAAGGAAAAGACGGTCCGCAAACTCGACGCAATGCAGGCGAACCTCACACGTCTCACCGACCTTGCGGGTGAAATTCGGCGTCAGCTCAAGCCGCTCGGTCAACAGGCCGAAGTCGCACGCGAAGCTCAGAATATTGCCGCCGTCGTTCGAGACGCCCGTGCGCGAATTCTTGCTGATGATGTCGTGTCGTTGCGGCGGGACATCAATGATCACCAACAGACCGAAACCGAACGTCAGACCGAGCGTATCGCCGTCGCCGACCAACTCGACCAGGTCTTGCTTCGGATTCGAACGCTCGAACAGGAATTGACATCGGATGCCGTGGACGGCCATCGCCGAGTCTCGTTCGAACTCGAGCAGGTTCGTGAACGTTTCCGCAACCTCAGCCAGATTATTCGTGACCGCATCACGCTCTTGTCGCAAGACATCTCGGAATCCACTCCAACTCTTGCCATTTCGGACGAGATGGTCGAGACGGCGCGGGTCGAGGTCGCTGCACTCGAGACACAGGTGACGGCTATGGAGGCTAATGTCGGAGCCGCCGCCGCGGCGACGGCGACGGCTGCCGCAAACCTCGAGGCCATCGACCACGAGATCGCCGAACAGGGAGTGCTTATCACCCAGCACGACCTCGACCGCGCGGCGCTCGAGGGTCGCGTTGACCTCGCGCGTTCGCGCGTCGCCAGTGCGCAGGGCGAACTATTACGCAGCGAGAGCGCTCGCGAGGCTGCCGCAATGCGTCAGTCCGAAGCCGAATCGGCGCTGTCCGAAATCGACGACACTCCTAGTGGAACGAACACAGAACTCGAAACCGCGGTCACGATTGCGGATGCGCGGGTACTCGAATTGCAGTCGACTGTCGACGCTGATCGTGAAACGTTGCACACTCTCGAACGCGAGCGCGATGCTCTTGCCGCCCGGGTCTCTGCCCTGACATCGGCGTTGGAGTCGAAGGACGGACGCGATTCGGTCACGGGTCGCCGTGGAATTCGCGGTCTTGTCGCCGACAACATCACGGTGACCCCAGGGTTCGAGGCGGCGATTGCGGCTGCCCTTGGGGGACTGGTTGACGCGATTCTCGCCGACACTCGCGATAGCGCCCTCGATGCACTCGCGCACGCAACAGAAACCGACGCGGGTCGGGTTGAGGTAGTTCTTGCGAAAACTGACGGCCCGGACCCGCGCATCGTCGCCGTAGCGGGCGTGCAGTCAGCATCAGAGATCGTGACTGGTCCTGCCGGAATCACCGGAGTATTGGCAAACACGTATGTCGCCGACAATCTGGATGCTGCTCGAGCGGCCTGGCCAGCAATCATCTCGGCGGGAATCGCCGATTCTGCGGTCGTGGTAACCCGCGCCGGAGAGGTTCTGACCCGCTACGTGTTGCGCGGTGGACACGGCGCTCAGCGTTCGCGTATCGAACTCGCGGGTGAACGCGACGAGGCGAAGACAACGCTGGGAACCGTCTCGACAGAAATCGAACGGCGCCGAAACACGCTCGAGACGCTTCGCGAAGACCTGCAGTCAGCCAAGACGATTGCCGCGACGGCCCTGGCCGACTTGCGATCTGCTGATGCGCGCAACGCCGAAATCATTTCAGAGAAATCGAGGCTTCGGGCACAAGCAGAAGCCGCCGGTTCGGAAATCGAGCGCATCAGTTTGGCACTCGACAAGGCGACGACCGCCGTCGACGAGGCTGATGCGCATCTTGGTGACGCTGTTCGGGCGCTCGAGGCGTTCATCGCTGCGCCGCGGCCGACGCTCGACGCATCGTCGCGTGACAACGCCGTCATCGCCCTCGAGGCGGCACGTGCTGCTGAACTGCAGGTACGCATCGATATGGAAACCGTGCGCGAACGTGTTCGGTCTGAGCGCGATAGAGCAGACGAGATGGCACGCACTCTCGAAGCCGACCGCACGGCCGCGGCAGAGCGCGCCGCCCAGCGAGTCCAACGCCGGGTCCAACTCGACAACGCCGAACAACTATCGATCGAAATCCCGCCGATCCTGGCCGCACTCGATGTCAGCGTGTCCGAGGCGCAGGTCAAACTCGCTGAGGCGGAACGGGCTCGGGCCGCAAGTTCGGGCGAACTCACCGACCTCCGCGCCCGCGAGACTGACCTGAGAACCCGTCTCAGTTCTGTTACCGACGGAGTTCACGGACTCGAGATGCAGATTTACGAAAAGAAACTGCACCTCGGAAACCTTCTCGAACGAGCCGCTGATGACATGGCGCTCACCGAACAGGTCCTCGTCGACGAATTCGGACCCGGCACACTCGTTCCCATGCTGGAGGGCGAACCAGTGCCGTTTGTCCGAATCGAACAAGAAGCGCGCTTGAAGACGGCAGAGAAGTCGATGGACCAACTTGGCCGAGTGAATCCGCTCGCGCTCGAAGAATTCGCGGCGCTCGAGCAACGTCACCAATTCCTCACCGAACAATTGGCCGATCTCGAAAAAACCCGTCTCGACTTGTTGCAGATTATTGACGAACTCGATGAACGCATGCAGTCGATTTTTATCGATGCGTTTCGCGACACGAAAGCTGCGTTTGATGCGATTTTGCCCGTCTTGTTCCCCGGGGGAACGGGTCACCTGACTCTCACCGACCCCGATTCTCCGTTGACCACTGGAATCGAAGTCAGCGTCAAGCCGGCCGGAAAGAAAATCGAACGCTTGTCGCTTTTGTCGGGCGGTGAACGCTCGCTCGCTGCCGTCGCACTTTTGGTCGCCATTTTCAAGGCACGCCCATCGCCGTTCTACATTCTTGACGAGGTTGAGGCCGCTCTCGATGACGCAAACCTCGGCCGTCTTCTCAGCATCTTCGAAGAACTAAGAACATCGTCGCAGTTGATCATCATCACTCACCAGAAACGCACGATGGAAATCGCCGATGCGCTCTACGGGGTATCAATGCGGGACGACGGGGTCAGCGCCGTAGTGGGGCAACGCATCGCGGCGAAGGTCTAAGCGTAGGCTCGGCACATGGCGTGGTCCCTATCTAAGGCGTTCAAGAACCTCTTTTCGGGGGCTCGGCAAATCGAGTTCCAGGACTGGGAAGATCTCGAGGACACATTGCTGCAGGCCGACTTTGGTCCGCGCGTGACGGACGAAGTCATCGAGGCGGTCCATGTCATTGCGGACGCGTCGGCGACCCTCGACACTGATGACCTTCGTCGCATTCTTGGAGAGGTACTCGAAGAACGTCTTTCTGCATTCGATCCGACACTGACATTGACATCTGAACCCGGTAAACCGGCCGTCGTCCTCGTAGTCGGTGTCAACGGAGTCGGAAAGACCACGACCATTGGTAAATTCGCTAAATTCATCGCCACTCGCGGCAAGCGCGTCCTCGTCGGTGCGGCGGACACTTTCCGCGCCGCCGCTGTGGATCAGCTTGCCACCTGGGCTGATCGCGCTGGTGTCGACATCGTCAAGCCTCAACAAGACGGGCAAGACCCGGCTGCTGTCGCTTTTCAGACGGTTGAACGGGCCGTCGCCGACGGTCACGAAATTGTGATTATCGACACTGCTGGGCGACTCCACACCAAGTCGGGACTGATGGACGAACTCGCCAAGATTAAACGAGTGGTCGAGAAGAGCGTTCCGATTGCCGAAGTGCTACTCGTTCTTGATGCGACGACTGGTCAGAACGGACTCAATCAGGCAGAAGCGTTTCTCGAACAAGCCGGAGTCACGGGTCTGGTTCTGACGAAACTGGATGGAAGCGCGCGCGGTGGCTTTGTCTTCGCAGTTCAAGAATTGACCGGTATTCCCGTCAAACTGGTCGGGCAGGGTGAGGGCATCGATGATTTGACTGGATTCACGCCGCACGTGTTTGTTCGCCAGTTGCTTGACTAACCGCATACTCTTGAGGACATGAAGCGCGCATTCGATGGTGACGAACCATTTGTCGCGGACAGCGCCTGGATCGCCCCGAGCGCGATGCTCGTTGGGCGCGTGACAATCGGCTCGAATGCCTCGGTGTATTTCGGGGCAGTTCTGCGTGGCGACGTCAATTCGATTTCGCTCGGTGACGGCTCGAACATCCAAGACAACGTTGCGGTGCATTGTGACCACGACAAACCGACGATCATTGGGCGCGGAGTGTCGATTGGTCACGCGGCCGTGGTTCACGGCTGTACCATCGGTGACGACTGCCTGATTGGCATGAACGCGACGGTGTTGTCGGGTGCGGTCATCGGCAACGAATCACTCGTCGCCGCTGGCTCAGTCGTGCTTGAGGGAACGGTCATTCCGCCTCGGTCACTCGTGGCAGGAGTTCCCGGCAAAGTACGTCGCGAGCTGACCGATGCCGAGGTCGAGGATATTCGCCACAACGGCCTCCACTACCGCGAACTCAGTCTGCAGCACTCGCTCGAAGACTAGTCTGGAGGGGTTATGGCCGTCTTTGGAACCCTCTCTGAGAAACTGACCTCTGCGCTGTCGAGCCTTCGCACAAAGGGAAAACTCAGCGCAGCTGACGTCGACGGAACGGTCCGCGAAATTCGCCGAGCGCTTCTCGACGCCGACGTTTCGCTGGACGTCGTCAAATCGTTCACGGGAAAGATTCGTGACCGTGCGTTGTCGGACGATGTAAACAAGGCCCTCAATCCGGCACAACAGGTTGTTCAGATTGTCAACGAGGAACTCGTTGAGGTCCTAGGTGGGGCACAGTCGCAATTGACTTTCGCCAAGACACCGCCGACTGTCATCATGCTTGCTGGTCTTCAGGGTTCCGGAAAGACGACGTTTGCGGGGAAACTCGCCAAGCACCTCAAGTCACAGGGGCACACCCCTGTCCTCGTCGCATGTGACCTCCAACGTCCCAACGCCGTGACGCAGTTGACCGTGGTTGCGGAACAAGCCGGCGTTCAGATATTCGCTCCCGAGCCAGGCAACGGTAAGGGAAACCCCGTCAAGGTTGCCAAGGACGGCGTGAAGTTTGCCAAGCAAAAGCTGTACGACACCGTCATCATCGACACCGCGGGACGACTGGGTGTAGACGAGGACCTCATGCGAGAGGCCCGAGCGGTCCGCGACGCAACCGACCCCGACGAGGTCCTGTTCGTCCTCGACGCGATGATCGGTCAGGACGCAGTCATCACCGCCAAAGCCTTCCAGGACGGCGTCGACTTCACTGGGGTCGTCCTTACCAAACTCGACGGTGACGCCCGCGGTGGTGCCGCACTATCAGTTCGCGGCCTAACCGACCGTCCAATTGTTTTCGCCTCGACCGGTGAAGGTCTCGACGCACTCGAACCTTTTTACCCCGACCGAATGGCGAGTCGAATTCTCGATCTCGGTGACATCCTCACGCTGATTGAACAAGCGCAAAAGAACTTCGACGAAGAAGACGCCAACAAGGTTGCTGAAAAGATTCAGTCGAACACGTTCACTCTTCAGGACTTCCTCGAACAGTTGCAGCAGGTTCGCAAAATGGGGTCGATGAAGGGGCTACTTGGCATGATGCCGGGAGCAGGCAAGATGCGCGAACAAATCGACAACTTTGATGAGAAGGACATCGACCGCACAGAGGCCATCATTCGCTCGATGACCCCGACCGAGCGCGAGAACCCGAAGGTGTTGAACGGCTCGCGCCGGCTTCGCATCGCGAAGGGCTCGGGAATGACGGTGACAGATGTGAACCAACTCGTCATCCGATTCGAATCCGCCGCCAAGATGATGAAGACGGTCGCCAAAGGCGGTACCCCGAACATCCCCGGACTGGGACCTGTTCCAGGCCCACGTCCCAAGGGGAAAGCGATTACCGCCAAGAAGGGCTCGCGTTCGGGAAATCCCGCCAAGAGAGCTGCAGAGAACGCGGCGATACAATCGTCCTCTGCCGGCGGCGGAAACAGTTTCGGCCTCGGAGCTGACCCTACCCCCGAGGTGGACGATAAAGACATGGAAACAATGCGTCGCCTTCTCGAACGCGGCGGTCTGTGAGCACCGACCGAATTCCGCTGAAGGTTCTCTTCGCCATAATCGGAACTGTCCTCGCGTGGTCCAGCGCGTTCGTCGTCATTCGGGCGGTGCTTCCGGTCTTTGCGCCGGGTGAACTCGCGTTCCTCCGCCAACTCGTGGCTGTTCCCTTGCTTGCCATCTGGATGATCGGGCAGAAGTGGCTATGGCCGACGGTTCGCGAGTGGGTTCTCATCGCGATTTTTGGCCTCACCTGGTTTTCTATTTACATCGTCGCGCTTAACACCGCGGAACAAACAATCGATGCGGGGACCGCGTCGTTTGTGGTCAACATCGGACCGTTGCTCATCGCCGTCGGAGCGTTTATGTTCCTCGGCGAGAAACTCTCTCGAAATCTCATCCCCGGCGCTCTCATCGCTTTGGCCGGCGTCGGTCTGATTGCGTGGGGCACGTCGTCGAGCGATCGAGTGGATCTTGTCGGAGTGCTGTGGGCGCTCGTTGCCACGGTGACCTACGCTGTCGGCGTCCTCACGCAAAAGCCCGCACTAAAACGCCTGTCGTCGAACCAAGTGACGTTACTGGGTGCCACAATCGCGCTGATTCCGCTGTTCTGGTGGGCGCCGGAAGCCCTCACCACTGTGCAGAGCGCTCCGATCGACGCAATCGTGGGAGCGGTTTGGCTCGGCGCAATTCCGACGGCACTGGGCTTCGGGCTCTGGGGATATGCGCTCAAGCGAATGCCAGCCGGCCGGCTTGGCGTATCGACTTACGTGGTCCCGCCGCTCGTGATTGTTGAGTCCGCGATCCTGCTCGGTGAATGGCCGCACCCCATCGCGATCGTTGGTGGGCTCATCGCCCTGGCGGGTGTGTGGTGGTCGCGCCGTTCGTGATTGGCTAACTCGGGGTTTTTCTGGCAGACTAAACACTTGTGTCCATCTCGTAGGACCCTCTAACCCTGCGAAATGGCGTCCTGCTTCCGCATTCGAGCAACCCCACGCTTGAACCGCGGTGCGTCATCGCAAACTAATCTGGAGAATCGTGGCCGTCAAAATCCGCCTTAAGCGCATGGGGAAAATCCATTCGCCTTACTACCGCATCGTCGTCGCAGATTCGCGCACCAAGCGCGATGGACGTTCGATTGAAGAAATCGGCAAGTATCACCCGACCGAGAACCCGTCGCTCATGGAAATCAATTCCGAGCGTGCACAGTACTGGTTGTCGGTCGGCGCTCAGCCGAGCCCGCAGGTTCTCGTCATCCTCAAGCTCTCGGGTGACTGGGGCAAATTCAAGGGTGACAAGTCCGCCAAGAACATGATCGTCACGAAGGACGCCAAGACCGTATTCGCCGAGGACTCCTCGAAGAAGTCGGTCATCCGTCCCCGCGTCGAAAAGAAGGTCGAAGAAGTTGCTCCGGTTTCTGACGTGGTCGTCGAAGAGTCGACTGAAGCTCCCGAAGCAGTGGCCGAGGTTGTTGAATCGGCACCTGAAGCAGCAACCGAAACGGATGACGCTGTTGTCGAAACTGCTGACGAGGTCGTAGCTGACGAAGCACCTGCCGACGAAGCACCTGCCGACGAAAAGGCCGAATAAGTCTGATGCTGGCGGCCGCCCTCAAGCACCTTGTCTCGGGAATCGTCGATCACCCAGAGAGCGTCACTGTTGTGGCAAAAAGCACTCCGCGTGGCGACCTTCTCGAAGTTTCGGTGCACCCTGACGACCTCGGTCGTGTCATTGGGAAGGGCGGGCGCACAGCAAAGGCCTTGCGCACACTGATCGCGGCAATCGCCGACGGCAAGCGCATCCGCGTCGACATCGTCGACACCGCGGAATAATGACCTCCGCGAAGCGGCCCGAATCGGGTCTGCGCGTTGGTCGACTTCTCAAGGCTCACGGACTGAAGGGCGCAATCAAACTCGAGTTGTACACCGACGACCCCGCTCTACGGTTCGTTGCCGGGTCTGTCTATACGCTGCAAGTACCCGATGATTCGCCTTGGGTGGGCAAGACCGTCACCCTGAAAGAACTCAAGTGGTACAACGACCAAGCCGTCGTGTTTCTCGACGGAATCGACGATCGTGACGCGGCTGAGTCTCTTGTCAAGGCGATCCTCTGGGTCGACGAGGACCAGGATTCCCGGCCCGTCGAGGAAGACGCGTGGTACGACTACCAACTGATCGGTCTGACAGTTCACCGCAACGGTCACGCCGTTGGCACGATCGCGCGGGTCGACCATTTTCCAGCGCAAGACCTACTCATCATCGACACGGGTGAAGCCGAAGTTCTCGTCCCGTTCGTCAAGGCCATCGTCACGAGCGTTGACATCGAAGCGGGAACGGTGGACATCGACCCACCGATCGGTCTCTTTGAGGACCCGGTCGATGACGAGCCCGAATCGATCGGCGCGTAGAGTTTCAGTCGTGCGCATCGACATCATCACCATCTTTCCCGAGTTCTTCGGGGT
>JBIIAK010000128.1:0-3117 GCA_044239945.1 Microbacteriaceae bacterium | reverse complement strand
GACAAGTTCATGACCGTGCATCAGAGCCTTTGCCCAGTGGACGGCCCCGACGCCGAGACATAGCAGCCCTGCGGCGATCGCCAGTCCGACGAACATGTTGTTGTATCGGGTTGACATGAGGTCGCCGGGGACGATCGGGAAAATGAAGTTCAGTGCGAATGCAGAGGCGCTGAGGATTCCAGACAGCGCAAACAACAGTGAAATGCCGCGTTCCGCCCCACGGGCACGCTCGGGCGACTCATCGTGAACTCGCTTGTGCTCTGGTTCGAACCCTGGATTCTGCAGTCGATCAGGGCGTGACACCGCGCTGCCGGCGCTAGTGACGACGTCAGACTTCTTGTCAGCCATGGGATGAACCTTTCTGCAAAACTAGTTTGACTTGGCGCTCAACCAAATCGTGATTGCGACGAGTCCGCCGAGCGCGAAAATCCAGACGAAGAGGCCCTCTGACACTGGGCCGAGGGATCCGAGGTCCATTCCACCGACCGAGGGGTTCTCGTCGAGGAATTTGAGGTACGCGATGATGTCGTTCTTTTCTTCTGCGGTGATGTTCAGGTCTGAGAAAACGGGCATGTTCTGCGGGCCGGTCACCATCGCTGCGTAGACGTGGACGGGATCAATATTCTTTAGGTGGGGGGCCCATTTGCCTTCAGTCAAAGCGCCACCGGCACCTGCGACGTTGTGGCACATTGCGCAGTTGATGCGGAAAAGCTCCGCACCGTTGGAGACGTCTCCGCCAGCAAGTTGTGAGGCCACGGGAACGCCTGGGCCGGGCGCTAGGCTTGCAACCCACGCAGCCATAGCGTCGATTTCAGGTTGCGTGAACTGGACGGGCTTTTTCTCGGCCTGCGGACCGCTGCCCGACATGGGCATGCGTCCAGACCCGACCTGGAATTCGACGGACAGCGCTCCCGAACCGATGAGCGACGGTCCAGCGGCTGAACCTTCCGCACTGAGCCCGTGGCACGACGCGCAGTTTGCAGCGAAGAGCTTCTTGCCATCCTCGATCTGTGTCGCCGATACGGGTGCATCGGCAGCCGTCGCGGTTCCTGTCACTGCTGCGTAGGCGGCGCCCGATACGAACAATCCGACGAGGATGAGCACGACTGACGAGAGCGGGTGGCGACGACCTTTGCGACGGAGGTTTCGGGACATGGATTTCTTTCGCTATTTCAAGATATAGATGACAAGGAAAAGGCCGATCCACACCGCATCGACGAAGTGCCAGTAGTACGACACCGCAACCATTGACATCGCGTCGCGGTGAGTGAAGACCTTTAGAGCTTGGATCCGAGCAATCATTAGCAAGAAAGCGATAAGGCCGACGGTGACGTGTAGACCGTGGAAGCCGGTGGTGAGGTAGAACGCTGATCCGTACGCGTCGCTGTCCAGAGTGACCCATTCGCTTGTCAGCACTGCGTACTCGTAGACCTGGCCGACGACGAAGATTGCCCCCATCGCGTAAGTGAGCCAGAACCATTCGACAACGCCCCACTTCGAAGGTGCCCATCCGGTTCGTCGTGGCTGCAAGCGTTCGGCAGCAAAGACGCCCATCTGGCATGTTACTGACGAAAGCACAAGGATCGTGGTGTTGACCGTCGAGAAGGGGATGCTCAGTTTTTCAGTTTGGACGGCCCAGATCTCGGGGGCCATCGACCTCAACGAAAAGTAAATCGCGAACAGCCCGGCGAAGAACATGACCTCACTCGCAAGCCACACGATTGTGCCAACAGCCACTGAGTTGGGTCGGTTCACAACCGACTGCGGACTGATTGTCGAGGCGCTGGTCACAACTTCCATTATGCCCAACTTCCGCGGTGCTCTTGACCATTTGCGGGCGTTTTCGCAAGGATTTTGACGAAAAACTGTCGTTTTCGTCGCATGCGCGCGCGATAGGCTGGGGGAGTGTCGAACGTCAATTGGACCACTCTCTTGAGCGACTTGCTTGAGGGTCGATCGTTGACGGTCGCCGAGGCGTCTCGGGCCATGACCGACATCATGAACGGCGACGTAACCGATGCGCGACTGGCGGCATTTCTCGTCGCACTTCGCGCCAAGGGGGAGTCGGTCGACGAGGTCGTCGGTTTCCGCGATGCGATTTTGTCTGCGGCACTTCCGCTCGATGTCTCGACCGACGCGGTCGACATCGTGGGCTCTGGCGGAGACCCGATCGGTGTCATCAACGTCTCGTCCATCGCGGCAATTGTCGTCTCGGCGGCGGGTGTTCCCGTCATCAAACACGGAAACCGCGCCGCGAGCTCGAAATCCGGTGCAAACGACGTGTTGACATCACTCGGCATCAACATTTCTCTCGAACCCGACCGTGTTGCTCGCGTTTTCGCCGAGATCGGGCTGACTTTTGTCAACGCAATGGTGTTTCACCCTGGATTCCGAAACGCCGGCCCAGTGCGTCAGGAATTGGCCATTCCGACGATTTTCAACGTTCTCGGACCTCTGTGCAACCCCGCCCGCCCGGAAGCAAACGCGCTCGGTATGTCGAACCCGGCGCGAATCCCGCTAGCGGTGGGACTTTTCCAGCAGCGCGGTGCGACGGCGCTTGTCTACCGAGGCGAGGACGGTGTTGACAAGATCACGACGACGGGACACTCGAAGGTGTTCGAGGTTGGTCGAGGGAGTGTGACGGAACACGATTTCGACCCCCGCGAGGTCGGATTCTCTTACTCGTCCATCGACGACATTCGCGGCGGAACGCCGGATGAAAACGCGGGGTTGGCTCGAAAGGTTCTCTCGGGGGAGAAAAACGCAGCGCGTGACATCATCCTTTTGAATTCGGCGGCGGGAATCGTTGCGCATCGCTTATCGAACAACCCAGCGGAACGCGACCGGTCGTTTGTCGATCGAATGTTCGAGGCCGTCGAGGTTTCGGCACACGCGATTGATTCCGGCGCGGCGAGTGCGAAACTCGACGCCTGGGTAGCCGCAACCAACTAGGGAAGTGCGGGTTAGGACAACGTGCTTCGCGATTTCGATATTCTGACATAATGTACATTATCGGATAAAGCTAACGGCGCGGAATCACGGGGAAGAGTTAATAAACGCGCTCCAAGACCTCAATCAGCCGTTCAGGACCGATAAATGGCGCTTCAGCGCGAATTT
>JBIIAK010000020.1:0-10524 GCA_044239945.1 Microbacteriaceae bacterium | reverse complement strand
TTTGCGTCCATCCATCAATCGAGTCGCCGACCGTCGAGAACGACGGCTCGAGTTCGGGGGCCGGCGCAATCACGACGCCCGGGATGGGCGGACCTGAAACGGCGGGCGGGGCGGGGATTTCGACGAGGATGTCGCTGTTGTCATCAAGGAAAGCCTGCACCTCTTCGACATCATCCTCGGATGCCATCACAGTGAACCCGGATCCCTGGAATTCTTCGAACTTTTCCGTGAGGGTTTCGATGCCGATTACGGCACCCGGCTTGGTCAGGAACCGTTCGTTTGCCGTGAGCCCGGTCTGAATTCCCAATGCCGGCAACGCCAAGCCGATGGCCAGAAGCGCGGACCCAATGCTGAACAGGACGGGGCGCAGCGAAATTGCCTTCCCCGCACGCGCCCACATGCTCTCGCGCTTCGGCTTCATGCCAAATTTGGGGGTCAACGGCCAGAAAATCCAGCGCGGCCAAATGACGAGGGCGAACGGCAACACGATGATTCCAGAAATCATCGCGACCGCGATACCGACGAATCCGGCGAGGCCAAGGTTGCGGCTCGAATCCAGTTGGGCGAACCACAGCACCACCATTGCGCCAAGAACCGTTCCACCTGAGGCGAGGATTGCGAGGGCGGTTCCGCGGACAGCTTTGGCCATCGCATCAGCGCGGGACTCAAACTTGAGAAGTTCCTCGCGATATCGCGAGATGATCAAGAGCGCGTAGTTTGTCCCCGCTCCGAAGACAAGGACCGACAAAATGCCGGTGGTCGAACCGTCCAGTTGCCCACCGAGCATGTCGGCGGTTTTCTTCGCCATGGCGCCGGCAAGGAAGTCCGCGAGACCAACGACGAGCAGAGGAATGATCCACAAAATGGGCGAACGGTAGGTGATGAGCAACAACAAAATGACGACGCTGGCGGTGACCAACAGAAGTGTGAAGTTAGCGCCGGCGAACACGTTGGAAATGTCAACGACAAAACCTTCGGGTCCAGACAGGAAAACGTCGACCCCCGACAAACCCGCCTCGGACGTGTCGCGAATCTCGTTGTAACGGTCTTCTTGCTCTTCGACCACATTCGTCTTTTCGAGCGGAATGATCGCCGAGGCGGTAGTGCCGTCATCCGAAACAAGAGCAGGAATCGCAAATTCAATGTCCGTGTGGTCGGCAAAGACTTCGGCGACGTTTTCGTTGATCGTGGTGAGCTCTGAGTCACTTAGTCCGGAGTCTTTCGTGAACACCAGGAAAATTGAGGTTCCCGCAGTGTCGGGGAAATCGGCAACGATTCGCGCGACTTCGGCGGACTCCGACGCGGTCGGTGCGCCACCTTCCGGCGCGGTCTCTTCGCCGCTTGTCGCCGAAGCGAGGAACATGACGCCGGCGAGGACGGTCGACAGCGCCATTGCAATGAGTGCGGGCCAGAAGCGGTAGGTCTTGTTCAAAAACATGAGGGTCTCTCCGAGTATCACTCGCCACGCTCACGGTGACGACGTGCTTCCAGCGTACCGAAAACCCGTACTTAAAGGTCTGCCGACTGTGCTCGTTCGGCGTTGTTGAATTCCGAATTCTTGTTCGACACCATCTCGCGAATCTCGGACTCAGACATTGTTTCCGCCATTGCACGCAACGTCGCAGGGTAGCCAGCAATTTGTTGATTGTTCTCGACGGGGACAATCGAGTGAACAATTTCTGATTTGTAAACGTGAACAAGGTTGATGGATTGCCCGCCGTCGACGGCACTGAGAAGCAACGACTTGTCCGCACCGACGTCGACCGTGTAGCACGTCGCACTGGCGACACTCACGGGAATCCCCGCGAATTGTCCGAACGACGAATAATGCAGATGGCCGGCGAGGATTGTTCGAACATCGGTACCCGCGATGGCCGCTGCGAGTCGGTCGCGTTCGTCAAGACCGATCATTCGAACGAACGGATTGTGTGCCTCAAGCGGGGGGTGGTGCATCGCGAGGACCGTGCCGTTTTTTGCGGGCGCTCTAAGTTCTGCCGACAGCCACTCCAGTTGAGCATCGGTGATTGCGCCGTGATGGTATCCGGGAACCGACGTGTCGAGGGAAATGATTCTGAGGCCGCCGACGTGGTAAACGCGATCCTGCACGGCATCGCTTTCGTCATCAAACAATTCGCGCGAATAGGTGATGCGCTCGTCATGATTGCCCATCACCCAGACGAGTTCGGCGCCTAATTCAGCTGCAGCGGGCTCAACCTGGCTGCGTAGCCAACGGTAAGCGTCTCCTTCAGCGATGTCGGCGAGGTCACCGGTGAACACCAACGCATCAATCTGCTGATCCCCCGCCCGAAGGCGGTCAAGAACGCGGTTGAGGTTTTGCGTGACGTCAATGGTAGAGAACAGTTTCCGGTTCCCTCCGAGCAGGTGGGTGTCGGAAATGTGGGCGATGACGTGTGACGCGACATCCGACTCGAACATGACGCCAGATTACCGTCACGCACCAGCCTTTCAGGTTTTACCCGCCACTGTAGTGCGGCGTATCCACCCGTCAATCGCACGAACCACTCGCCCCTCGGCCTCGAGCGAACCCAGGGTAGCCGTGACTGTGGTCACGTCGATACCTGCCTTCGCCGCGACCGCGTCGACCGCGCGCGGTTTCGAGGACGACAGCGAATCGAGAATTCGCACGACTGTGTCCGAGTCTCGGTCGTCGAATCGTTCCCCGGTGGCATCAATCCCGAACAATTCAGCGACCTCGGCGACGGTGGTGACCAGCGTCGTCGCGGGGTTGGTGCGCAACAGTCGGTGACAGCCGGTGCTGGCGCCACTGGTCACTGGTCCCGGAACAACACCGATGGGGCGGTCGAGGTCGCGGGCGTGGGTCGCCGTGTTCAGCGACCCGCTTCGGTATCCCGCCTCGATGACGACGGTAACGCCCGCCATCGCAGCGATGAGTCGGTTTCGTTGCAAAAATCTCCAGCGCGTCGGCGCGCCACCAGGACTCACCTCACTGATAACAACACCGCTTGCGATGATTCGTCTTAGAAGTTCGTCATGCCCCGCCGGATACAACTGGTCGATCCCGCCAGCAAGGACTGCCACCGTCGACCCGCCACACGCCAGCGTTGCGCGATGCGCCATACCGTCGATTCCATAGGCGCCACCCGACACGACGGTGAAACCTCTCGAAGAGAGCCCGGCAGCGAAATCCATCGCGACGTGTTCCCCGTATCCCGTTGATGCACGTGCGCCGACTATCGCGACGGAGCGCGACGACTGGGGCAACGCCGCGATGTCCCCTCGACACCACAAAACACGTGGCCCGTGATCACCCAAGTCGGCGAGGCCCGTCGGCCATGCCGCGTCGGCGGATCGGACGACCTTTGCGCCGACCGAAACGGCGGTCGACAACGACCGAAAGAGGGCGGGGGCGTCCATGCGCGGCTCCCATCGAGCAAGAGCTTCGGCGACATCAGCCGCTGACACGTCGTCATCCGCCAGGTTTGACGCAGCGGGTCGGGAGAGGATGTGTGAAAGCGAATCCGATGCACCCCATCGCCGAATTAGTGCCCCAGCGATGCGATCACCCGGCTCGGTCAGAAACCCCCAGGCGACTTCGGCGAACGCGTCACGTCTGTCGGTCACATCATTGTTAGGTCTAAGCGGCACTATCGCGCGATCGATGTCAGCGTTGGAAAGATTCCACGTCATTGTCATAGAGGAACTCCTTGTCGTAGGTAAAGCGCTCGACCAATTTGGTCGGCGGTTGGAACGGAAATGGCGTCGCAATCCGCCAGAGTCCAGGCGATACGCAAAGCACGGTCGTAACCCCGCATTGTCACCGCCCCACGATCGAGAGCGGAATCAAGCGCGCGAACGACTGCGGGCGCGAGGCGAAATTTGCCCGATCGAAGTTCCGTCGCGTCCGGGCGAGACAGGCCCCAACGGTCATTGGCTGCCGCCCGCGCCACCACCACCTTGTTGCGCGCCTGAGCTGTTGTCATCCGTGGCGATGCCTCGTCAAACAAGTGAGCACGCGATACCCGCGCGACGGGCAGGCGAATGTCGATTCGATCGAGAATGGGCCCGGATATTCGGGCCAAGTAGCGTCGTCGCCGATCGGGGGTGCACACACACGTCGAATCAGCAACGCCGGCGTTCCCACACGGGCAGGGGTTGGCCGCGAGCACCAATTGCACCCGCGCAGGGAACCGTGCACTGCCGTTCGCGCGATGGATCACGATGTCACCTGATTCGAGTGGCTGGCGGAGCGCATCGAGGACGGTCGTCGCGAACTCGGGGGCCTCGTCGAGAAAGAGCACCCCGCGACTGGCGCGCGACACCGCACCGGGGCGAATGACCCCCGATCCGCCGCCCACTATTGCCACGGCCGTCGCCGTGTGATGTGGCGCGACAAACGGCGGTCGCGTCACCAACTTTCGTGTTTGGGCGATTCGGGCTAACGACGCGATGCTTGTCACCTCTAGTGCGTCGCTAGTCTCAAGGTCAGGCAAGAGGTCGACGAGTCGTTCCGCGAGCATCGTCTTCCCAGCGCCCGGTGGCCCGAGTAAAAACATGTGATGTCCCCCCGCCGCTGCGGTGACCAGGGCGTCGATGACATCGGGTTGCCCGACGATGTCCGACAGGTCGCGCGACGACGGTTCCAACTCGGAATCGCGTGGAGGCTCGATTACATCAACGTCGGGAACGGCGACGTTCGCGCCGTGGGCGCTGAGGGCCTGGGCGAGACTCGCCACGGCGACAACCTCGATGCCTGGCACGAGTTCCGCCTCGGTCCGATTTCCCGCCGGAACCATGATGCGCCTTGCCCCGGCATCGCGCGCGGCCACAACAGCTGGCAAAACTCCCGCGACCGGCCGGATCCGTCCGTCGAGAGCAAGTTCACCGATGTGCACGCACGTTGCAACCGATTCCGCTGGCACATCCCTCGTCCCCGCCAGAATCGCCAGCGCGATGGCGAGGTCGAAGCCGCTGCCCTGTTTCGGCAAACTTGCGGGCGAAAGGTTCACCGTCACGCGAGTGGGCGGCATCGCGCACCCCGAATTGGCGACGGCGCTGCGAACACGGTCTTTCGATTCGCCGAGCGACGCATCGGGCAACCCGATGAGCACCAGCGCGGGCAACCCCGATGCAATGTCGGCCTCGATATCGACGAGGTGTCCCGACAGTCCTGACAGCGCAATCGCCTTAGTTCGACCGACGGTCAATCGATGATCCCGGCTCGGTGTTCAAGGCTGCCAACGGCGAGTCCGTCGCCAACTATTCCGATCGCGTCGATTCGAACCGTTCCGGCGTGAACCTGATGAACCCGACACCATTCGCCGGCGAGAACCCGCAATCGTGCGAATTTGGCCGGGGTTATCGCCTCGAGCGGGTGCCCGTACCGATTAGTCCGGCGGGTTTTGACCTCGACAAAGGCGACGGTTCGTCCAGATCGCGCGACAATGTCAATTTCCCCTTGACGGCAACGCCAACTGCGATCGAGAACCTCGTAGCCGTTCGCAGCAAGATAGTCGGCGGCGACAGTTTCACCCCATCGGCCCAGTTCGTCTTTGAGTGACATTGTTCCTCCCCCAACAGGGTCGGATACATGAAGAGCGCGTGCGCGGGCGAGGACCCGAATCGTGCAGAACTCATCGCGATGAGGCGGTGTGCAAAGGGTTAGTTGTCGCCGATGGCGAGGTCGCGCGGCAACTTGAGTTCCTTTTTGCCCGTCTCTTCGACGTTGATGTCCTTGAAGGTCAGAATCTTGACCGACTTCACGAAACGGTCAGCTCGATACACATCCCACACCCACACATCGGTGAGCGTCAATTCGAAATAGAAGTCGTTCCCCGCTTCTTTGACGACCTGCTGGACATCATTTGCCAGGTAAAAGCGCCGTTCGGTTTCGACCACGTACGAGAACTGCCCTGCGACGTCGCGGTACTCGCGATACAGATGCAGCTCTGCGTCGCGATCGTATGCGTCAAGGTCATCATCGTTCATCGAGGTTCATTCTATTCTTTTGGTGCCACGGCCAATACCGACGACAACCACGTGCGTCGATGAAGGTCGGTTGGCCCGTGGGCACGAATCGCGTCAAAGTGACCTTCACTTCCATACCCCTTGTTCGACGCCCAACCGTAGGTGTCGTCGTCCCCCGCCAAATCGACCATGAGCCGGTCCCGATACACCTTGGCCCACACAGAAGCTGCAGCGACAACAGCACAATCGCGATCAGCTTTGGTGCGGACCATGACGTCAACCGAGGGTAGCAATGACGCCTTCAGCCAATTGTGCGAGCCGTCAAGAATTACAGAGGCTCCATTGAGGTCATGGCCATCGATTGCCAGGGCGGCAAAGGCGCGTTCGGCCGCGCGAGCAAGCGCCGAAACGATTCCGAATTCGTCGATCTCGGTTGCCGTTGCTTCACCGGTAGCAATCGCGTCCACCCATTCGGCAACGGGCTGCACCAATTTCTCGCGTTTCGACGCGGCAATCAGTTTGGAATCGCGCAGACCGACAGGGAAATCAGTTGCCTCCCTAATTACGGCAACCCCAACGACAACCGGGCCGGCCACGGCGCCGCGTCCAACTTCGTCGACACCGACGACTACCCCACTGCCCTTTGCGAGCAACTCGCGTTCGAGATCGAGAGTCGGGTCACTCGGCATTCGCGAAATTACCAGCGTAATTGTCAAGCCATGTCCAGTGCGAAATCGGCCACGACACGACGACGGCTCGACCGACAACCTTGTCTATAGGAACGAAACCGTTCCCCGGTTTTTCCTGGTTGTATCGGGAATCCGCCGAATCGTAACGATTGTCCCCCATCACCCACAGAGAATCGTCGGGAACCGTGATGTCAAAATTCATGCCGCTGGCCGCACGATCATCGTCCGGCCCGGTCACAATATATGGCTCTTTCACCGACTTACCGTTTACCTGCAACAATCCTTTCGGGTCGCAACAGACGACCCGGTCACCTGGCAATCCGATAAGACGTTTGACGAGATGGTCTTCTGAATCGGAACCGCCGAAACCGACGACTGTCGCAATGAGGTCTAGGGCAGCGGTGATGAGGTCGGGGTCCGGTGAATTGTAATTCGGCAACCAGCCACCTGGGTCACTGAACACAACGACATCTCCGTGTTGAAGAGGGAAAACATCGGGAACCAATGCGTTGACAATGATGCGGTCATCAACCATGAGCGTGTTTTCCATCGACGCCGAGGGGATGAAAAAAGAACGAAAAAGAAACGTTTTGACGAGGAAGGAAATGAGCAGGGCAGCCGCAACGATGATGACTAAATCCTTGAGGAATCCCAAAAGGCCTTTGACAAAGGTTTTGGGCATGGTGTCCTCGGAAACGCGGTTGGGGGTGTTTGTTGGGCAATTCTACGACCAAAAAATACGAGCCCCTCACATTACGCGACGGGCTCATATCGAGTGTTCGACAACTTAAGAGTCGCGCTTCTCGCGGATCTTTGCCTTCTTGCCGCGAAGTGCGCGCAAGTAGTAGAGCTTGGCGCGACGGACGTCACCGCGGCTGACGAGTTCGATGTGGTCGATGACCGGCGAGTGGACTGGGAACTTACGCTCGACACCCACCTGGAACGAAATCTTGCGAACGTTGAACGTCTCGCCAATCCCGTGACCGTTACGGCCGATAACGACGCCCTGGAAAACCTGGATACGGCTGCGGTTACCTTCAATAATGTTTACGTGAACCTTCACCGTGTCGCCGACGCGGAAGTCGGGAATGTCGCTACGAAGCGACGCGGCGTCAATTGCATCAAATTTCTGCATTGTTCTTTCGCTTTCTGCACTCGCTTCGGGACGGATGCGGGAGGTTCTGGTCGCGATGTGACCACATGGCTCGTCCCCCGAAGCAGAGGGCCTGTGAATCGCGCGTGCCGTCGGCACAAGCCACAATCTTGCCACAGTTGGGCTCGCTTTACCAATTAGGCTGACACGGACAGGAAGAAGGCTTGACGTGATTGAACTTCGAACCCCAGCCGAAATCGAGGCGATGCGACCCGCTGGACGGTTCGTCGCGTCGGTTCTGGTGGCCGTTCGTGAATCCGCGATCGTCGGAACCAACCTTCTTGAACTTGATGAAATTGCCCATCAGATGATTCGTGATGCTGGTGCCGATTCGTGCTATATCGATTATCACCCGTCGTTCGGCGGCTCACCGTTCGGCAAAGTGATCTGCACGAGCATCAACGACGCTGTCCTTCACGGGCTTCCGCACGACTATTCCATTGCCGAGGGCGACATCGTCAGCATCGACTTCGCCGCAAGTATCGACGGGTGGGTGTGTGACTCTGCAATCAGCTTTGTGGCGGGCGTTGCCGACCCCGAGGACCTTCGAGTTATCGCGGCCACCGAGGAAGCGCTGGCGGCCGGCATCGCCGCAGCGACAGTCGGCAATGCAATCGGTGACATTTCGGCAGCCATCGGTGATGTCGCGGATGCTTATGGTTATGGCGTCAACTTGGACTTCGGCGGACACGGTGTCGGTCGCGAGATGCACGGCGACCCCCACGTTCCAAATGACGGTCGACCCGGTCGCGGTTACAAACTTCGTGAAGGACTCGTCATCGCCATCGAGCCGTGGTTCATGCGTGACACCGACGAGATCTTCACCGATGCTGACGGTTGGACCTTGCGGTCGGCGGATGGCTCGCGTGGCGCTCACAGCGAACACACCATCGCCATCACGGCAGACGGGCCGATCGTTCTCACTTCCCGACACTAGTGAAACCCTGCTTTTGCGAGAGATTGTTTGAATTGGAGGCTCGTCGCTTCGAAAGACCACGAGTGTAACGAGTTGATAACGTCTCGCAATTCTTTGCTCATTCGGGAAAAGGTTTATGTATCGTTGGCACTACGCGATCGAAAGATTGCATAACCAAACAAGGAGACATAACACTATGTTGAAGAACACAAAGGTAGTAGGAATCGCAGCTGCGATCACCCTGCTCACGGGAGTCGCGTTTGCACCTAGCGCTTCTGCCATCAACGGCAACACCCCTACCCTTTCGGTAGACGACACCTCGGTTGACGCTGGTGACCGCATCAACTTCGACGTTACTGGCGTTCGCACCGGATGTGCCGTAACCACCAAGGTCGGTCCTAACACCAAGACCGTCAACGCTCGTCACGACCGTGACTACGCAGCTACCATCGTCGGTTGGGTTAACACCTACATCAAGGCTCCTGGCATCGCTGGTGAGTACAAGATTTCGTCGATGATCAGCAACTCCTGCGCGACTAACCCCGGTTACAAGCGTGCAGCTGACATGACCGACGACATCACTGTCGGAACCGAAGTTTTCTGGGACGGTAGCTGGGAAGACAGTGGCGCCGGTGACTCAATTCGTGTCTACGGTGCCGTTGAAGATGGCCTCGGAACCGGTGTAGACCTCGACGGTGTCAAGGTTCAGTTCCTCGTCAAGGGCAAGGTTGTTGCATCTGGAACCACCGACTCCTCCGGTGACGTTTCGGTCTTCATTGCAGGAAAGTACCTCAACTCACGTGGCGACACCCGCGTCGTGGTTAAGTTGCAGGGCAACAAGACTGAATACATGGATTCTGACGCGAAGGAAGTTGTCAACCCGTCTTAATCGCTTCACAACAAAACGTTTGACCGCCTTCGGGCAAACACTGCGGCCTCAGATTAAATCTGGGGCCGCAGTGCTATCAACGGGCCAAAGTACGCTGTAGCCAACCAGCTCCGACGCCGGCAGGATTGTGGGACGTCGACGGCTGTCAGTCACCGAGCAGATCAGGGCGACGCGCACGCGTTCGCTCGACTTGTCGGGCATGGCGCCACTCGGCAATCTTGGCGTGGTGGCCACTGAGAAGGGTTTCGGGAACCGTGAGTCCTCTCCACTCTTGTGGCTTGGTGTACAACGGATACTCGAGAAGGCCGTCCTCGTGGCTTTCCTCGTCGAGCGAGGCGGGGTTACCCACCATTCCGGGCACTAGTCGAGTGATGGCTTCGATCATCGCCATCGTCGCGACCTCGCCGCCGTTGAGCACATAATCTCCGAGCGAAAGTTCGCGCACACGAATGCGACCCGAATAGTGGTCGATGACGCGCTGGTCAATACCCTCGTAGCGACCACACGCAAAAACGAGGTGCGGTTCGTCAGACAATTCGCGGGCGGTGTTCTGCGTGAAGAGTTCACCGGCGGGCGTTGGGAAAACGAGCACGGTGTCGTCGGTGATGAGCGAATCGAGTGCCTCGCCCCAGGGTTCCGGTCGCATGACCATCCCCGCGCCGCCGCCGTAGGGGCTGTCGTCGACGGTCTTGTGGACGTCGTGGGTGAAGTCACGCAGATTCGTCGCCTCGATTGTCAGCAGACCGGATTCACGTGCTTTGCCGACGAGCGACACGTCGAGCACCCCGAAGAACTCGGGAAAGATGGTGATGATGTCGATGCGCACGACTGAAACTCTACGCGCCGATCGATTCGGGCTCGTCATCGACCGGGTCCTCAAAGAGACCGATCGGTGGGTCGATGTCCACTGTTCCCGCTTCGATGTCGACGC
>JBIIAK010000019.1:0-10541 GCA_044239945.1 Microbacteriaceae bacterium | reverse complement strand
CGTCACGAGAGTAATACCCTCCCACTGAGCCTGTACGTCAATCTCGACGTACACCGGTTCACTGACAGCAATTCCACCGACGGTTGTCAGCGTGGCTCGAAGCGACGTTTTTCCATTTGCGACAGAGATCATCGGGACAGTGACTTGGGCACTTGAACCCGACGGAATGACGACTGTCTGGTTCGGCGTTGGGATGCTGACAATTCCTGAGACCGCGTTGACACTTGCGACGACGGTGATGTCGGTCGTCGAAGTATTCGTGATCGTCAACGGTAGTTCGGCCGAATTGGCGAGAACCGTAAAATCGCTTCCGAGCGAGAACGAAACAAATTCCTCAAAGGTTTTAGCCGTTCGGGTGTAGCCACGAGCAACCACGGGGAAGCGAGCGGTGGCGACTAATCCTGCGATGACGCAAAGCTTACGAAGGCGTGGGGTGGTGATTGCGCGAGGATCCAACGCCATCTCGGACACTTCTTGGTCGAGGCGATGTTGATACATCAGCGACTGGATCGTGGCAGTGGGAACATCATTCAAGGTCACGGCCTCCCCATTCGCCACCACAGCAGGTGCGAAGCGAATCGAGCTTACGGATCCTCTGAACAACGCGTTGAGGAACGTAATCGCCCGCTTGACGTCGATGAATGCGGGGTCGCGCGGAAGAACGACAGCCAGATGGTCGTTCGATGCTTCGCGGAGTTGCGCCGCCACAGAAACCGGGTCAATTGCTGATCCGGGCGCAACTGCTTCAGCAATCGCAGCGCTCGCAGAGGAAGAATAGGCATCTACCAACTCGGGAAACATTTCGTCGCTCGCGATGAGGCGCTCAAACCCCAGTTTCTCTGCGTTACTTTGGACCTGTGTGTTCCCAGCTCGACCGGTTGGCCAACCGGTGATGTCGGCTGGGTTGACGCCTGAAATCTCACTCAGCTGGATCGTCGAGATGCGGAAACTCGCACCGGTATCCGCGATCACGTACGGGTCAGCGTTTCCCCACGGCAGATAGATCGGCCGAGAGCGGGTGACAGAGGCTAGCCACGCGGAAACGGGAGCCGGCGTATTCTGCCCAAGCGCCGCGATGCTAGCGATGATTCGCGAGTCGATGGCGATTGTTGCACCGTGCGAGAGCGCGGCAGATGTGAGCTGAGACCATGGACCGCCTGGCGCCACAAGCGCCCTCAACTCGTTCGCAGTAATCATGTCTGATTGCGATCCGGAAGCGACGATGGGAACAAGCACCGAAAACGTTGGCCGAGCTACAGCCTCCGCGGGGACCGCCCCGAAACCAAAAAGCGTGAAAATTGTCGCGACGGCAAGGCTGACGCGAGCGCGACGAACCCCAACTTTTCCGACGGCCGACATAGCGGTAAGTCTAGACTGAAGCAATATGGAGAGCGTGGCGGAGGCCATGGCGAGATTGACGGCCCTCGCCGGCAGCGGAACCGTTTCGACGTTGACCGCCGCTTTTGTGGAAGCCGGATTCGAGCTTGCGCTCGTCGGGGGACCGGTGCGTGATGCCTTTCTCGGTCGAGATCTCGCGGATCTTGATTTTGCAACGAACGCGAATCCCGACGAGATCCTGCACGTTCTAGGCCCGATTTCGACAACGACGTGGGATATCGGACGTGACTTCGGCACAATCGGCGCTCGCGTCCAGGGCGAGCAAGTTGAAATTACGACCTATCGAAGTGACACCTATGACCGCGAGACCCGGAAGCCAATTGTGGCGTTCGGAAATCACATCGACGACGATCTGCTGCGCCGCGATTTCACGGTCAACGCAATGGCGCTCTCCCTCCCTGATCTGGCATTGATTGACCCCAGCGGCGGATTCGACGATCTGGTAGCGAAACGACTACGGACACCTGGTACGCCGGAACAATCTTTTGCGGACGATCCGCTTCGCATGATGCGGGCTGCGCGCTTTGTCGCCCAATTGCAATTTTCCCTCGTCCCCGAGGTTGTCACTGCGATGGCGGCGCTTGCGGACTCAATCCTGATGATCAGTGCAGAGCGGGTTCGCGACGAATTCATAAAACTCATCGACGCGTCCGATCCAGTTCCCGGAATCCGTACGCTTGTCGACACGGGAATTCTCGATCGAGTGCTTCCGGAACTTCCCGTGCTCATTCGCGAACACGACGAACACGGTCGTCACAAGGACGTCTATGAACACTCCCTCACGGTGCTGATGAAGTCGATTGCGCTGGAGCGTCAACGATTCTCGGATTCACCGCCCGACACCATCGGCCGCCTGGCTGCGTTGCTGCACGATATTGGCAAGCCGGCAACGCGTTCGTTCGACAACGCCAAGGTTGTGACGTTCTATGGCCATGACGTGGCCGGCGCGCGTCTTGCCAAGAAAAGATTGCACGCGCTCCGGTTCGATAACGACACGATTGCCCGGGTGTGCAACCTCATCCGATTGCACCTCCGTTTCTTCGGATACAGCGAGGGGGAATGGACGGACTCTGCGGTTCGACGCTATGTCAAGGACGCCGGCGACGAACTTGAGCGCTTGCACATCCTCGTCCGCAGCGATGTCACGACCAGGAATGACAGAAAGCTCGCACTGATGGACGCGGCCTACACCGACCTTGAAGAGCGGATCTCTGCGATCCGTGCGCGTGAGGAAATCGACGCAATCCGCCCCGACCTGGATGGCGACCAGATTATGGCGATTCTCGATGTGCGGCCCGGCCGTGTTGTTGGTGAGGCGCGCGCGTTCCTGATGGAACTGCGTTTGGACGAGGGCCCCCTTGGCGCCGAGGAGGCAGAAAAGCGTCTTCGAGCCTGGGCCACTGGACGAGAATTGTCCTGAACGATTCTTTCGGCTATCCTTGGACGGTTGCCCCCAGGGCGACACGAACTAGATGCACAACCCTCCTGCTGCAGAAATTCTGTAGCCGCTGAGTCCAGAGGAGGTGGGTTACGTCATGCATCCCTATGAAATAATGGTGATTCTCGACCCAGAGGTCGATGAGCGCACCGTACAACCGACGCTTGAAAAGTTCTTGAGCGTCATCACGAACGGTGGAGGCTCGGTTGACAACGTCGACTTGTGGGGCCGTCGTCGTTTGTCCTACGAAATCCAGAAGAAGAGCGAAGGCATCTATGCCGTCATCAACTTCACCGCCGACCCCGCAACCACGCAGGAACTCGAGCGCCAGCTCCGACTCAACGAGTCGATCATGCGCACCAAGGTTCTGCGTGCGGACGAGGCCGTAGCTCGCATCGCGTCGCAGGCTATTGAAGCGGCCGAGGCAGCAACGCTTGCCGAAGCGACTGCGGAGTAACAAGTATGGCTAACGACACAGTCATTACAGTTGTCGGCAACCTCACCGCCGACCCTGAACTTCGATACACGCAGAACGGTGTTGCGGTTGCGAATTTCACGATTGCATCGACTCCCCGAACGTTCGACCGAGCGAGCAACGAGTGGAAGGACGGCGAAGCGCTGTTCCTCCGCGCAAGCGTGTGGCGTGAATTCGCCGAGCACGTCACCTCGTCTCTCTCGAAAGGCTCGCGCGTTGTTGCCACCGGTCGTCTTCGCCAGCGCTCTTTCGAGACCAAGGAAGGCGAAAAGCGAACCTCGATCGAACTTGAAGTTGACGAGATCGGCCCTTCGCTCCGTTATGCAACCGCAGCCGTCACCCGCGCGCCGGGTTCGGCAGCAAGCGGCGGCGGAAACGGCGATTGGTCTGCTCCCGCGGGCGGCAACGAATGGCCAGCCCCGGCCACTCCAGTAGCCGGCGGCGACCCTTGGGGTGCTGGCTCGACCGAGCCCTCTAACGACGATGCTCCGTTCTAACTAACTCTTCACGAAAAGGAAAAATCATGGCAGGAAAGGCAACCGGCGACCGCCGCAAGCCGCGCGTGGGTAAAGGCGCTAAAGCGCTTCCGCCCGCTCGCGCAATCAAGATCGACGTCATCGACTACAAGGACGTCGCAACACTTCGCAAGTTCATTTCGGAGCGCGGAAAGATTCGTTCGCGTCGAATCACGGGCGTTTCGGTTCAGGAGCAGCGTCTCATTGCTCGTGCAGTGAAGAACGCCCGCGAAATGGCTCTTCTTCCCTACGCTGGCGCTGGCCGTTAAGGAGTACGACAATGGCAAAACTCATACTCACTCACGAGGTCACTGGCCTCGGCTCTGCCGGAGACGTTGTTGACGTCAAGAACGGCTACGCACGGAACTTTCTCGTTCCGCAGGGTTTCGCAATTCACTGGACTCGCGGTGGCGAAAAGCAAGTGACGGACATCAAGCAGGCTCGCGCATCGCGCGCGCTGGCCTCGCTCGACGATGCACAGGCACTCAAAGCAAAGCTCGAAAGTGCCACAATCACAGTAAAGGCGTCGGCGGGTTCCGAGGGCCGATTGTTTGGTTCGGTCAAGACGGCCGATATTGCCGCTGCGGTAGCCGAATCCGGACTCGGTGATGTTGATAAGCGCACAATCGAGTTGGCTACCCCGATCAAGTCGACGGGCGCGTTCTCGGCGACCGTTCGCCTTCACGATGGAGTGTCTGCGACGCTCGCACTCAAGGTGATTGCTCGCAAGTAGCCGCGTCGCACCCCTGTTTAGCGCCCGTCTTTGGAAACGAAGACGGGCGCTACACGATTAAGTGGATTTAGGCACGGTGTGGAAAAGTTAAAGGTTCAACCTAAACTCTAAACAACTTTCTCCCCATCTCTCGTGACCATAAAATATCCGGTCAGAGCTATTTTTCGGGATGTAAATGGGTTAGTTATCCCCACTTATACCCACCTCATCCACAGAGTTGGCGCGCGCGGTGAACATTTTACCCACAGGCTTATCCACAACCCCGTTTGCGTCTGTTCTGCCCAAAACGTAGTGTTCGAGTTGTTCGCGTGGCGTGGCGCAAATGGATGTCCGCTCTCACCCGCATACTAAAGAGCCCGAACCAAAAGTTAACTCAGGAGGTGATTATCGATGGCAGGTCCGCAACTCGAATTGGTTCCAGAAGGAACCGGCGACACTCGCGTTCCACCCAACGACCAGGCCGCCGAAATGAGCACGCTTGGCGGGATGCTTCTTTCTCCTGACGCCATTGTCGAAGTGCTTGAACTCGTCAGGGGTGAAGATTTCTATTTCCCCAAACACGAAATCATTTTTAATGCGATTAACACTGTCTTCTCGCGATCGGAACCGACCGATGTCATCATGATCACGGAACAGTTGACCCGCGACGGTAACCTAACAAAAATTGGCGGAGCGAGCTACCTGCACACGCTCGAATCGTCGGTGCCGACCGCCGCGAACGCCAGCTACTACGCGAGCATTGTTGCCGACAAAGCAATTCTGAGGAAACTTGTGCAGTCGGGAACTCGCATTACTCAACTCGGATACGCCGCTGAAGGTGACCCGAGTGAACTCGTCAACGATGCACAGGTCGAGATTTTTACGATTGGCCGTTCAGCGGGAGCCCAAGACGCGATTGTTTTGCGCGATGCGGTCAAGATCGCTGTCAACGAGATGGAAGAACAAGCGAAATCCGCCAAAGAAGGGCTAGACATCCCTACGGGGTTTCGCGAGCTCGACGACGTCACGAACGGGCTACACCCCGGGCAACTCGTTCTCATCGCCGCTCGACCCGGTCTGGGAAAATCCACGCTTGCGCTCGATTTTGCTCGCTCCGCCGCCCTGAGATCAAACGTTCCGACCGTTTTCTTCTCGCTTGAAATGAGTGCAAGTGAAATTTCGCAACGGCTTTTGTCTGCGGAATCGAGCGTGCCGCTCAACGCAATTCGTAAATCAAAAGACCTGAAGTCTGAAGGCTGGAAACGAATCAACACAATTCAGTCGCGGCTCGATGACATTCCGCTGTATATCGATGACAGTCCTAACTTGACGTTGTCCGAAATCCGCGCGAAATGCCGTCGCCTGAAGTCTCAACACGGCATCAAGCTCGTTATCATCGATTATCTTCAACTCATGACCAGTGGCAAGAAGGCCGAAAATCGTCAGCAAGAAGTTTCCGAGTTTTCGCGTTCACTCAAGCTTCTGGCGAAGGAACTGGGCGTCCCGATTGTGGCGCTCTCTCAGCTCAACCGCGGACCGGAAAACGCGCCGGACAAGAAACCACAACTGTCGCATCTTCGAGAGTCGGGATCACTCGAGCAAGACGCCGACATCGTTCTGCTCTTACATCGCGAGCGTTTCGCGGAACAAGGCGAAAACCGAAACGATGCCGAGATTCACATTGCAAAGCACCGAAACGGCGAGATGCGAGTGCTGTCGGTGCTGTTTGAAGGTCACTATTCCCGTTTCAGCGATATGGCAAAGATGTAGCCGGAGAATCCTCAATTCGGAATCACGTATTCTTAAGGCATGGCAACTTCACGAGACCTTTTCGCGAAAATCATTAGGGCCCTTGACGCAAGCGAGCTCTATGCTCGCTACAGTGCCGCCCTGATTGCGGGAGTGGCCATCACGTTCTCGGCAGACCATTCGACCTATGTAGGGCTCGCATGGCTCACGTTTGTCGTTGTGGTTTCTCTGATAACTCGAGGTGGGCCCGCCACCGCGATGAACGCCGTTGCGTGGTGGGCGACATTGGTGGTCGCGGCGCTGGCATTACTGGGACTCGTCGCGAGCAGGATGTCTCCGGCTACCGCGCTGTCATTGACAATCGCGCTTGTGGCCTTCGAGACTTCTCGAGCCTTCACTCGAAGTGACCGAATTTGGCTTTGGTCAAACGGAGTATTGGCGTTGAGTCTTTCAATCTTGTACTTCACTGTCGATGCAAACGACAGAACCGCCACCGGACTAACGGGGGGATGGGCGATAATCGCAGGTATTTTCGGACTGATTAGCGTGGTTGATTCCCGAGCTAAGGCACGGCGCTTGACTCAACAATCAAAATCCTCGAAATCGACAACGACAGCAAAGGCAAAAACTCGTGGCGCGAAGCGATAAAACTCGACCAGCCGAACTCGTCGGATTGGCGTTCGTGGCGGGGATCTTTCTCGGGGGCGTGGTGCTGATGGTGACCCGGGATTTCGCCCTTTCCGCAATCGCTGGAGGTGGCGGGTTTGTCGTCACAATCATCAGTCTTGCGATGATGGTCCTCGCGATGAGCCCGCAGTTGCCGAAGTCGAACAACAACCCGCACGATTAGTCGAGGAAATTCACCAATTTCGAGGCAAGTCCGACATAGGTTGCGGGAGTGAGTTCGAGCAGTCGAGCTTTCCCCGTTGCCGACATGTCGAGACCCTCGATAAACGTTCGCAGACCCTCCGTGGTCAAACGCTTCCCCCGCGTGAGGTCTTTCAGCAAGTCGTATGGATTGTCAATTGTTGTCGTCCCCGCCGCACGTTCTGCACGAAGCACGGTTTGAATTGCCTCACCGAGGACCTCGACGTTGACATCGAGATCGTGAAGTAACGCGTCACGATCGACGCTGATTTCGTCCAAACCCGCGGTGATGTTGGAAACTGCCAGTAACGAGTGGCCGAGTGCGACACCAAGGTTTCGTTGTGTGGTTGAGTCAGTGAGATCACGTTGAAGTCGTGAGGTGACAAGCGTGGCACCAAGAGCATCACCCAACGCTGACGCTATTTCGAGGTTCGCCTCGGCATTCTCGAAGCGGATGGGGTTGACCTTGTGTGGCATTGTTGACGAACCCGTTGCGCCCTTTACAGGAATCTGGGTAATGAACCCTTGAGAGATGTATGTCCAAACATCGGTGCAGAGGTTATGTAACACCCGATTGACATGGCTTATCCGAGCGAGGAGCGCCGCCTGGCTGTCGTGCGATTCGATTTGGGTTGTTAGTGGGTTCCACTCGAGCCCAACGGATTCGACGAACTCCCGGGACACGCGAATCCAGTCGACCTCGGGTGCTGCGACAACGTGAGCAGAGAAGGTGCCGGACGCCCCAGAGAACTTGCCAGATAACCGCACTGCATCAACGTCGGCCAGGAGTTTGTTGAGGCGATGCACAAAGACAGCGATTTCCTTGCCGAACGTCGACGGGGTCGCGGCTTGACCGTGAGTTCGAGACAACATGGGGGTGTCTCTTTCTGCGTTGGCAAAGGTGGTCAATTTCTTGACCAACACCTCTGTTGCCGGGCGCCACACCTCGCGCACCGCAGCGCCCAGGGTTATTCCGTAGGCCAGATTGTTGATGTCTTCGCTTGTACACGCGAAATGCGTCAATTCGGCGATGCGGGACAACCCAAGGCGTTCGAGGTGTTCTCTGACGAAGAATTCGACGGCTTTGACGTCGTGATGCGTCGTTGCTTCGAGCTCGGCAATGCGAGCGACATCGGAATCACTGAAGTTCGTCGCGATATCGCGCAAGGCGATGCGCTCGCTGTCACTCAGCGTCGAACTAAAGAGGCCCTCGTCCGCGAGGCGGATCAACCACTCGATTTCGACATGAACCCGCGCACGGTTGAGCCCCGCTTCGGACAAGTGTTGACCAATCTCGGCAACCGCACTGTGGTAGCGACCATCCAAAGGACTGAGCGGTTGGGGCGAAAGGGTCATGACTCTATTCTCACAGTTTTATCCCCACGAGACGTGTGCGCACCACCCTCCCACGAGCACCTCGTTGTGATGCCGTTTGGTTGCACGATCCTTCACACTGTGATGATGATTTTCACCAATCTGGTCAGTGCAACGGACCTCTTGGGTGAGGCGATTGCCGATCTCGAACGCTCAATCGCGCGCACCGGCTGGGTTGGACCGGCCCGAATCGCCTATGACGACGTGGCCACAGAGTTTCGGTCGCGGCTGATTTCGCTCGCGATTCAAACCCGGTCAACCGGTTGATTCCCCCGATTTCCGTCGAAGCGAAAACCTTTCACTACACGCTCGATGCTCTTCTCGCTCGGTCCGACGATCTGCGACGAGTCGCGGCTGCGGTTGCGCACGCCGCAGCGACTGTGGGAATCTCTGCTCGTCTTAGCTTCGCGCCAGAACGACTCGCCCTGCAGTTCGAACTAGAGCACGCGGCCAGAGACATTTCCGGGGTTTGCGCAGACCTAGAGGGTGTCATCGCCACAATCGAACCATCCGAAGCGACCCGTTCCGTAATGGCCACCGTCTCGCCGTGGTCGGTAACTCGGCGCGCCAGTGAATGGTTAGGGCATCACGCCCCCTGGCAAACGGCGGTAGCGCACTGGGTGCCGATCACATTGACACGGCAAGTCGACAACACCAACGCGCCGCGGGATTTCGCGGAACGCTTCGCCCGAATTCCCACGGGCTCGGAACGCGTCCGCATCGATCGCTATGACACCCCAACCGGCCCCCGGTTCGAGGCTTATCTCGCCGGCACCGATTTCCGTGCGGGCCCCGATAATCCCTGGTGGGTTGGCGCAAATACCGAACTGCTCGCGTCGGGTGTGTCACGATCGATGTCCGCGGCAGAATCTGCCCTGGCCCACTCCGGAGTGACGGGCACGACATCCATCGTCTTCACGGGGCACTCACAGGGCGGCGCGATTGCGTTGGCGCTCGCAAACTCCGGTCGCTACACGGTGGAAGCAGTTTTCACGGCAGGAACTCCTGCAGGACTTGTCGAGTCACCGGCGAATGTTCCCGTTTTTCACGTTGTGCACCCCGAGGACCCTGTCCCCGCGCTCGGCGGAGTAATCCGCGGGACAGAGGGCACTACCTGGATACTGCATACCGAGCCTCGCTCGACAGGCACCAGTGCGCATCTCGCAGAGAACTATCAGTCGTCCCTCGGGAGGATTGCTAGCGTGAGGGACCCAGGACTTATGACACTGGAAAACCGGTTACGAATCGATGGCCGAGGAACCGCGATGTGGTTCCGATCGACTCTCAGCGAGTGACGGATGCCGGGCTCATGAACGGGCGCAGCGCGATACCAATCAGCCAATTACAGAGGGACATGACCAGCGCGCCGATGACGCCCCACGAGAAATCGTCAATCACAAGACCGAAGCCCATGTAGGGCGTCGCTTGAGCGACAAGTGTCAATAGACCGGCGTTTACGAGGAGGGCAACCAGACCTAGCGTCAGCAGGTACAGCGGGAAAGCGACGATGCGAATGAAATTCCCGATGACGGCATTGACAATTCCAAACACCGCCGCCACTGCCGCATAAGAGAGAACCAGATTGGCGTCACCCGAACCAAACGGAATCAGGCGAATCCCCTCAACGAACGAATCCGCAATCCACAGAGCCGCAGTGTTGATGATTAATCCCAAAAGCAGTCGAGTCATGTCAACAGCCTACGGCTGACTGCGTCATACGCCTCGTTACGGCTAGTCTGGACTTATGCCGTATACCGAGGCAACTCTTCAACTGCTGTCGATCGACGGGACACTTGTCGAAAGCGATCGGACGGAGGAATATCGTGCGCTCGTCGACAAACTGACCGACGTTCAGCTACAGAATTTCTACCGAGAAATGGTGGTCACGCGCCGATTCGACATAGAGTCGGGAAATCTGCAACGGCAAGGCCAACTCGCCTTGTGGGTGCCCAGCTTGGGTCAGGAAGCAGCACAAGTCGGTTCGGCTTTTGCTACGCGGAAACAGGACACAAT
>JBIIAK010000018.1:0-10577 GCA_044239945.1 Microbacteriaceae bacterium | reverse complement strand
GCCTGAAGCCCCCGCGTCTTACCGGAGAGCGTTGCCGCCTGCCACAATTCCGCGGCGTCTGTTGCGGGAATGTAGATCTCGAAACCGTCTTCACCCGTGTAACCGGTCCGCCCGATCAACACCGCGGTGCCCCGGAACATCGCTGACAAGCAACGGTAATAACCGAGTTCCGCAAGACCTTCGACTTCGAGCCCGTCGATGTTATCGAGGATGTCAAACGAGTTCGGCCCTTGAATCGCGATGAGGGCGACAGTGTCGGAATCGTCACGGACAACACACTCAAATCCGCGTGCTCGTTCCCGAATCGCCTCGATTGCGACGAAACGATTGCCCGCATTGGCGACGACTAGGAATTCTTCATCGCCCGTTCGATACACCACGAGGTCGTCGAGTATTCCCCCCTCCTCATTGAGAAGAAGGGAGTACTTTGCCCGACCGAGGGGGATGTTAGAGAGCGTTCCCGAGAGAGCAAAATCAAGCGCAGCCCCCGCTCCTGGTCCGACCAACATGATCTCGGCCATGTGTGACAAATCAAAAATTCCGGCGGCGGTCCGAACAGCGTGGTGCTCTGCGAGATCAGAAGAATAACGAACCGGCATATCCCAACCGGCGAAATCGGTGAACGACGCTCCGAGCGCGCGATGAATGGTGTCGAGCGGAGAGAGTTTGAGGGATTCAGGCACGAAGACTCCGAAAGTCAACACGTAGCCGACGATCGGCGACGGGACTCCCCCTCTGTTTCTGTGCCTGAGAGTTTCGCGCGAGTTGCACACTTTCCCCTACGGCGGAAGCCTGGGCTTCGCTTTCCAGAGTGACCTGACGGTGCGGTACACGGACCTGAGAGATTGGCGGGGAGGCTTGCTCCTTCGGTGACCGGCTCGAAACCGGTCTCTCCCGCATCGATGAGCGGTCATCTTAAGTTGTATTGGAAGTCTAACGCCAAAACAGCTCACGAGGCAGGACCGACGCGAGGCTGTTCCAGTTGGTTAAGTGCGAACGACTTCCGGATCCGGACGAGTGACCGAACTGATCGATGCGGCGCCGACCAAGAGAATCACTGGTACGAGGAAGGCGCCGAAGATTCCGGTCACCAGCGCGATTCCACCCAACACAGGACCCACACCAAGATTCGCGAAGTACACCCAGGTCCAGAGCGTACTTTGGGCTTTGGTGAGCGTCGCTTTGTTGTCTGAAACGGAAGAAACACTCATGGCGATTGTGAGCGAACCGCCGACGCCCCAGAAAAGTACCGCGACGTATTCCACGGGCGCAAAAGGCACAAACGAAAAGAGACCGACCCCGATCGCGCAGAGTAGCGACGAATACAACACGACCGCGCGACGACCAATTCGGTCGACGATGCGGCCACCCACAACGCGAGATAATGCCATGCCTAGCGAATAAAGCGTGTAGGCGAACGCGGCTTCAGCGGGCGATCGACCCGCCTCTGTCAGGGCGAGCGGGATGAAAATTGCCGCCGCGCCCTCAGCGAAAACGAAGACGAACGCGATCATCGAGATCAGGATGGTTCGGCGACGCCCGGCGGGAGTCTGAGTGACTCGAACGGGTTTCGCCCCCGGCTCGTGGTCCGGGTGTTTTCCGTGGTGTGGCGGTAAGCCCGCTACCCGATACAGCGTCCAACTGCCAATCAACACGGCGGTTGCGACCAACTGAACCTCTACGGGGATCTGGGCGAGAATCAAGAGGCCGGTGAGAAGTGCTCCAATTAGGACGCCAATGGAATAACCGCCGTGCAGCATGGGCAATTTGCTCTTCACCGATGCGCGGTCTAATTCCGACGCTTCGATGTTCGATACATAGTCCGCAGCACCGAAGGGCAGTCCGAAAAAGAACAACGCGACAGCGGTGGCAAACATCGATTGGGTCTGTAGACCTACGATTGCGCCGATGAGGGACAGTGGCATCACGATGTAGGTACCGATCGCTAAAAACCGCGAGCCGTAACGTTCAACAATGGCACCTGAGAAGAGGACGCCGATGATTGCCCCGGCGGCGAACACGGTCGCAATCACACCCATATCGCCGATAGAGACCCCGAGTGTGTCACGAACATCGGGTCCGCGACTCGTCCACGATGCATAGAGAATGCCGCGGCCAAAAAACATTGAGAATACGGTCAGAAACCAGACCGACGGGCGGTACTGGCTAACCGTTTGTGTCATGGGTTCACCCTACCAATGTCAAAGGAGCGGGACTCCACGCTCCATGAAAGCCCCGCTCCTCTGGGCAATAACATCTCACGGCCGTGATGTGTCGACGTGTCACCACACGGCGTTGTGGACAACTCGCGTCCGAGACTATTCCGGCCGTTTCCAGTCCCCGTCACCCTCGAGGACTCGCATTTTTGCTTCGATCAACGCGGCGATGAGCTCGTCCGATAGCGGCTCATCAAGAGCAAAATGCAACGAACTGAGCGTCCGCACGAAACCGTCCAACTCGCGATCGAGTTGACTCAACACTCGGCCGCTGTGTGGAAGAAAGGCGAGGTGATTCTTGAACGCCGCGAACCCGGCCACCACTTTTCCCGCAACCGCAAAGGCGGGCATCTGATAGGAAATCTTCTGCTCCGCGTCCGGCACGATGGAAAGAATTCGGCGCCGCATCTCTTCCAGCGTCGACCTTTTCGGTTCGGGTAGAGCAGAGATATAGGCGTCGATATCGGCAACGCTCATGGCGTTCCCAAGGCTCTGGGTTGCAACATTTTACTGCCCGTTTTCAGCGAGAAAGGTGTCTACTGCCAGCTGCAACATCAATATGTCGTCGTCCGACGGCATCCCGTAGGTAATCTCGATGGTGGTTTCGCCCCAATCAGCGTCGATATGTTGCTGCACAATCAGCCCGTTCGACACGCTGTATGTGGCGACAAAGGGGTCCTGGTCAGGCCCTTGATCCAGAGTAGTTTGAAAAGTACCGTCCGTTTCATTGAACGTGAGGCCAAGGTCGACTTCTTGGCCTGCTTCTTCAGCCAGCGAGTAAGTATTCGACGCGTTGCACGCGGCAAAACTGTCGGTCTCCCAGATCAGCGCAGGAACACCGTTCTCGTCGACGAAAACGGCACTGAAGTCCTGGTACGCCATTGAATCTGGCACGAGGATAGCTTTTTGCGTGCCGCCCCAACTGCTTTCGACCACCCCTTCGGTGTTGGCCTTGTCACAACTGGCGTGGGCTATATCGCGGAACGCTTGTGTGACATCCGCGGGCTCCGCGATGCCGGTCGAAGTCGGCGACGTGCTTGGTTCGGTCGTCGTTAAAGGCGTTCCTGCCGGCGACGAGTTCGCGCATCCTGCGAGCAGCAGGGCAGCCGCGAGCGAGGCGGGTATTAGGGCGACGAGAGCCTTTCGGGACATCAGACCCACGATCCGATGATGAGTCCCGCTACCGTGAGGCCCACGATGTCCTGCCCTACCTCGATAATCCATACCCAAACCGCGTGAACCTGATTGTGGTTGTGTTGACCGAACTGTCGATGGCTGAACGACGAAGCAGCTCCGATGCCAAACCCGAGAAGCGCGCCGATGGCGGCACCCCCGACCGCACCGATGGTCGGGTCAACCGTCTGGGCGAGGTTAATCACGATTGCGAGGGTCACAGCCTGAACGACCGCGCCCACGAATGTCCCACCGAACATCAGTACCGTCGAACCGGTCGACATCTCGACGCGCTCGGTCGGCATCGTCCGGCCCTGGGCCTTCATCCACACGGGGTAGAAGGTTTTGGGCATGAACCACACCGCACCGATGGCGAAGGACGACACAGATGCGGTGACAACCGCGAGCCAGTTGATTTCCATGCACACAGCCTAAGTGGTGAATGAGTCCCTAATTTGAAAGGAAAATTTCGAGGTTATCGAAGTACGACTCAATTCCAGCCTGTGCCAGTTCTGCCTCCCCTTCAGGTAATTCCCCGAACTGAGTGAACCTGACCCAGGAGTTTTCGCCGCGTGGCTCGAAGTCAAGGTGGATTATGTGGTGCGGGAGTGATAAATCGCGCGCAGCGAACTCGTCAGCGTCCTGCGTGTAATACAGAGTGTGCGCCAGTCGAACCTGTTCAACGACCTCGCTGTACTGTCCATAAAAGAAGGCAACAAAACCGTTATCAGGAACGTCGACGGCAACTGCCCACCAACCGCCGACAGTCGGTTCGGACACAACGGATCCCGGCAGGACGCTCAACACAGTTGGGCAGTACCACTCCTCGAGTGATGCCGCATCTGTCCACGCGTGCCACATCTCGTCAATGGGTACTGCGAACTCGCGTTCGACGGAATAGAGGAACTCAGACATTGAACCGGAATTCGACGACGTCACCATCGTTCATGACATAGTCCTTGCCCTCGATTCGGGCCTTGCCCTTCGCGCGGGCTTCCGCGACGGATCCGCATTCGACAAGGTCGGCGTAACCCACGACCTCGGCCTTGATGAATCCCTTTTCGAAATCCGTGTGGATGACACCAGCAGCTTGCGGAGCTTTCCAGCCCTTGCCGATCGTCCACGCGCGCGCCTCTTTCGGGCCGGCAGTCAGGTAGGTCTGTAGGCCGAGCGTGTCGAATCCGATTCGTGCGAGTTGATCGAGACCACTCTCGGTCTGACCCATCGACGTCAAAAGTTCGCGGGCGTCCGCCGGGTCGAGGTCAATCAATTCGCTCTCAACCTTGGCATCGAGGAAAACGGCCATTGCCGGCGCAACGAGGGCGGCAAGTGCAGCCTTCTGCGCATCGTCGGTGAGGACTCCTTCGTCGACATTAAAGATGTACAGAATCGGTTTCGCGGTAAGCAAGCCGAGTTCCCGAATGGGGGTGGCATCGAACTTGGCTTGAGCAAGCGTCTGTCCAGCGTCCAGAATCTTCTGCGCCTCGACGGCAGCAGCAAGAACATCGGGCTCCATTTTCTTGCCCTTGACCTCTTTTTCGTATCGCGGAATCGCTTTCTCGAGCGTCTGCAAGTCAGCAAGTATCAACTCGGTGTTGATGGTTTCAAGATCATCTTTGGGGTCGACCTTGCCCGCAACGTGAACGACATCGGTGTCGGCGAAACCGCGAACGACCTGGGCAATGGCGTCCGACTCGCGAATGTTCGCGAGAAACTGGTTCCCGAGCCCTTCCCCTTCTGACGCGCCTTTGACGATTCCAGCGATGTCGACAAATGACACCGGCGCTGGCAGAATTCGTTCACTGCCGAATATCGTGGCGAGCACGTCGAGGCGTGGGTCGGGAAGGTTGACGATTCCGACATTCGGCTCGATTGTGGCGAACGGGTAGTTCGCCGCGAGGACGTTGTTGCGGGTGAGCGCATTGAACAGTGTCGACTTTCCCACGTTGGGGAGTCCGACGATGCCGATGGAAAGAGCCATTTGGCAAGTCTAGGCGAGGGTCACCGAGCGCTTCGCGCAGATCGATTCGCGAAACTGACGCCCAGCAACACCAGGGCTCCTCCCGCGAGTTGTGTCAGAGTGACGGCACCTCCGAAGGCGACAACTATCAGCGCGGTGAAAACCGGAATCAGGTTGAGGAATGCACCCGTCCGCGTTGGTCCGATGAGGTTGGACGAGATGTTCCAGAGGAAGTAAGCGCCTGCGGACGGGATGAAACCAATCCACAAAATGCCGAGCCAATCAAAGCCGTCGAGGCTCATCCATGCGCCGTTTCCTAGAGCGATGTCGATGCCCATGATGGGAATCATTGTTATTCCCGAAATGCCCGCTTGAACCGCGGTCGCCGTGATGGGAGGCGTTGCGATGCGAGGAGACACCATCGAGTAAGCGGTCCACAACACGGTGGCCGCCAACAACAACACGTCTCCGTAAGAGATGGTGAACTGCCCGGCGATTCCGGATCCCAAGACGACGATGACGGCACCGACAAACGAAATCGCAATTCCGATTACCGTTCGGGTTGACAGGTTTTCGTGAAGAAAAAACCGCGCTGCAATCGCGATCGTCGCGGGGTTCAATGACACCAGAACCGCCGCCGTCACGGGTGACGTTACTCCGAGGGCGTAATAAAGCAGAAGGGTGTAGCCGACGTAGCCCAGCAACGCCTGCACAACATGGGTCTTCCATTCGCCCACGATTACGGCACGATTCGCTTTCTCCATGATTAAGGCAAGCGGCACAAGAATAACGAGGGCGATAAACCAGCGCACACCGGTCAATTGAATGGGGCCAATCGATTCCAAAACCACGGGAGAAAAGGCAAAGTTTGTCGCCCAGAACGCCATCGCAAACACAACGGGAACGTAAAGTCTGGCAGAGCGCATCTCGCCAGCGTAGCGTTACAAATGCGGGGATTGTCTATTTGTTCGTACAATGTGACAGCAGGGTACTTTTGTAGGTTAACGGAAGGGTGGCTTATGAACGACAACGTCATGGCGAGCCTCTTTTCCGACCTCGACCGCTCGGGGCCTATTCCGCTCTACTACCAAGTGGAACAGCGAATCGAAAAGGCGATTATGGAGGGCGCACTCCCCGCGGGTGCTCGACTCGAAAACGAAGTCGCCCTCGGCGAACGCCTCAACCTCAGCCGGCCGACAATCCGTCGTGCAATTCAGGACCTCGTCGACAAGGGACTGCTGGTTCGCCGTCGTGGCGTCGGTACACAGGTCGTCCATGGGCGAGTCACACGCGGTCTCGAACTAACGTCGCTATTTGACGACCTCAACAAAGGACAACAGAAACCCACGACAAAGCTCTTGTATTACTCGGCAGACAAAGCGAACGACACAGTGGCCGATCGTCTCGGAGTTCCGCTTGGCTCGCCGGTCTTGCATATCCGCCGTCTTCGCATCGCGAACGGCGTGCCCGTCGCGGTGCTCGAGAACTGGTTGCCCGAACACTTCCTCGACATTTCCGAAGGCGAACTAACCACAGTAGGTCTCTACCAAATACTTCGCGGTCGTGGGGTCACCATCCGGGTCGCAAAACAGAAAATCGGTGCACGCACGGCCAACGCAGCGGAAGCCGGACACCTGGACATCGACCGTGGTGCTGCGCTGCTCACGATGGAGCGCGCGGCCTTCGATAACTCGGGTGTTGGTATCGAATACGGTTCACACTACTACCGACCCGACCTCTATTCGTTCGAAGTCACCCTGGTCGAGAAATAGCGCTCAAACCAGAAAGCAGCGCAGTCTAAACCGCGCCGCTTTACTGTTTTTGAATCTAGTCCTGACGGATGATGCTGATTTCGTGGGTCAGCGTATCGAGCTCGGCTCCGCCCGCCATCGCCTGAATCAACTCGTCGAGCTGAACTTTTTCACGCACGAACGACGCCGTCATGCGACCACGGTTGAGCAGGTAGAAGTGATCACCGACGAGGAACGCGTGGTGTGGGTTGTGGGTGATGAAAATCACCGCGACCCCGCGTTCACGTGCAGAGAGAATGTACTTGAGCACGATTCCCGACTGGCGAACACCGAGCGCGCTCGTCGGTTCGTCGAGGATCAGCACGTTGGCGCCGAAGTACACCGCTCGGGCAATCGCGACGGCCTGACGCTCGCCACCCGAGAGGGTGCCGATTGCTTGGTTCGTGTCGCGAAGGTCGATTCCCATGTTGAGCAGTTCGGTCTTGGCGGTTTCCTTTGCAAACTTCGTGTCCAGGATTCCCAATGGCTTCCACCACTTCTTCGGTTCGTTCCCGAGGAAGAAGTTTCGCCAAACCGACATCAACGGAACCGTGGCGAGGTCTTGGAACACCGTCGCGATTCCCTTTGACATGGCGTCACGGGGTGAATTGAACTCGGTCTTTTGCCCCGAGATCAGGAACTCGCCTTCGGTCTGCTTGTGAACTCCCGACAGAATCTTGATGAGTGTGGATTTTCCCGCACCGTTGTCTCCTAGAACACACGTGACCTGTCCCGGGTACACCGCGATGTCGACGTCGCGAAGTGCGACGACATTACCGAAGGACTTTCCGACACCCTTGAGTTCGAGAATCGGGTCTACAGATTTCTTGGCACTCATTTGCGGGCTCCCTTCGCCTGCTTCGACAGCCAGGTGTTGACCAATACTGCGAGGAAGAGGATGACTCCGAGGAAGGTCGACACCCAGTCCTGGTCCCACAGTGCGTAGGGGATTCCGATGGCGGCAAATCCCATGATGACGGCACCGATTGATGCTCCGATAGCAGAGCCGGCACCACCGTTGAGAAGAGTCCCACCAACTGCCGCGGCGATGATGTAGTAGAACTCTTGTCCAATTCCCTGACCCGCCTGCATACCGCGCAGTTCGAGAAGAGTCATGCAGCCCACGAGCGCGGCCGCGACCGAGGTCAGAACAAAGAGAGTGATCTTGGTTCGTGCGACGGGGACGCCGGCGTTGCGGGCCGCGTTGGGGTCACCACCGGATGCGAAAATCCAGTTTCCGAAGGTTGTTCGGGTCAACAGCCAGGTCGCAAAGATGGTGAAACCAATCCACCAAACTACCGAGATTTGGAACGACGCACCGCCGAACTCGATCTTTGTTGCGAACCAACTACGAGCGGTTTCAAAGCCTTCACCCGTGTCAACACCATCTACGCGAACGGTTCCCGTCAGAAGTTTGGTGACCGCGAGGTTGATGCCCTTGAGAACAAAGAAGGTCGCGAGCGTCACGATGAATGACGGCAGCCCAGTTTTTATGACCAAAAACCCGTTGGCGAGACCGACAAAGGCGGCAAACACCAAGGTTGTGAAGAGTGCGGGCCAGACACCCATTCCTGCTTCACTGATGAGGTTACCCATCAACAGTCCGGCGCTACCCACCATGACACCCGACGAGAGGTCGAACTCTCCGGCAATCATGAGAAGCGCGACAAAAATAGAGACGATTCCGATGGGGGCGGCGAACTTTGTCCAACCCGCCGCGCCTTGAAGTTGTGCGAACTGTCCGGTCGTGTCGACAACGGCGAAGACCGCAAAAATGACAAGCGCTCCGATGAGGGCTCCCAGTTCGGGGCGACGAAGTGCTTTCGTGAATAGTGAGATGCGCTGCACGCGTTCATCTGTTTTTAGGGCGGTCATCGTTGACACCACCTTTCTGTATCGGTAAGTCTACAAATAAAAGGAAGAGCGGCTGGCGCTAGTTTCCTTGCGCCAGCCGCCCCCTTTGTGGTGCTAGAGACTAGCGCGTACCTGCAGCGACCAGTTCCATGACCTTGTCTACGTTGTCCGCGGTAACGAAACCAGGACCGGTGTAGATGGGGAGTCCACCACCGAGCTCGTGAGCGTTGGTGATGTTGAGGAACAAGAGGACAACCGACATGTAGCCCTGCGCATACTGCTGCTGGTCTACGGCGAAGGCCATCTTTCCGTCCTTGATTGCGGTGAGTGCGTCAGCCGACATGTCGACGGTACCGATGATTGCGTTGCGACCAGTGGCGTCCGAAGCAACAAGAGCTGCACCGGTTGCGATGTCTGCGTTGAGCGCGAAGATGCCATCGATGGCCGGGTCGGCCTCGAGTGCAGCTTGGATCTTGGTAGCCGAACCAGCGAGGTCAGCAAGTCCACCATCGATGTTGAAGTCAATAACTTCACCGTCGAAGGTCTCACGTGCGCCTGCACAACGGTCGGTCAGACCAGAGTTCGCTGCTTCCTGAATGGGGCAGAGAATCTTGGTTGCACCAAGGTCGTTGAAACGAAGTCCAGCTTCGCGTCCAGCAACGATTTCGTCCTGACCAACGTGCGTGAACGCACCGAGGTCGCGGAACACCGACGAACCAGAGTTCATCGTGACGGTGGGGATACCAGCGTCGGCCGCGGCGAGCATTGCGTCCGTGATGGCTTCAGCATCGGGAGCCGATGCTGCGATACCCGAGCAACCACCCGCAACGCCAGCTTCGATGGTCGAAGCCTGCTTTGCCGAGTCGTTCGTCGATCCTTGGTAGTCAAGGGTGACACCGAGGTCTGCAGCAGCAGCTTCGGCACCAGCCTGAGCAACCGACCAGAACGTTCCACCGTCACCGTGGGTGTAAACACAGATCTTGATGTCAGCGTTGTCGCCGCCAGCAGCAACAGGTTCGGTGGTGTCGCCACCGGCCGTTGCACAGCCCGCGAGTGCGAGCGATGATACTGCGGCAAGTGCCGCAAATTTCTTCCAGGACATTGAAGCCTCTCTTCCTTGAGTTTTTAATTGTCCTTCGTGCACCTAGGGCGATGCACGACACCCTTAACTATGTCATATCAAACGACGGTTGTATAATCCAATCTGGCACTTTTTTCGAAAATTGACATCGATTCGCAGGTTTAGACATGGTCGTCGCCCCGCCGAAAGGAATACACACGTCATGAGTGCAAAGATTGCTGGCGCACCAATCTCGTGGGGGGTCATCGAAGTTCCTGGGTGGGGCCACCAGATGAGCCAAGAACGAGTCCTCGCCGAGATGACGGAACTCGGCTACAGCGCGTGCGAATTCGGTCCATTGGGGTTCCTGCCCGTCGAGGCCGCGGGTCGTGTCGCAACCCTTCGTGAACACGGGCTGTCCGCCGTTGGCGGATTTGTTCCTGTTGTCCTTCACAATGCAGCCCACGACCCGAAACCTGAGATTCGCGCCGAACTCGAGGTATTTAAGGCCGCCGGCGCTGAGG
>JBIIAK010000127.1:0-3159 GCA_044239945.1 Microbacteriaceae bacterium | reverse complement strand
CGCGGTTGCGGTGCGCTCGAGGGAACGATGAGCGCCTGAATCTCGACGGGAATCGCTCGTCGGCCCTCCATCGTGATGGTGGTGCAGGTGCCACTGACCGGTGTGGTCGTGTTCGACCGGAACAGTGCGGACGGGTCGGGGACCTGCTCGATACCGCTTCCCACCATCTCGAAACAACCGACCTCGTCGGTCGGACCGAAACGGTTCTTGAGCGTGCGAACAAATCGAAGGGCGGTTTGGCGGTCGCCCTCGAAGTGCATGACGACGTCAACGAGGTGCTCGAGCAGTCTGGGACCCGCGATAGTCCCGTCTTTGGTCACGTGACCCACGAGGATGACAGGAATCCCGCGTTCCTTGGCGATGCGAACGACGGTGGCGGCTACTTCCCGCACCTGCGCGACGCCGCCAGCCAGTCCGTCAACAGTTTCTGACGACACGGTTTGAACCGAGTCGATGATCACGAGGGACGGCTTGACCTCGTCGATGTGACCGAGCACGGTACCGAGGTTGGTCTCAGCCGCGAGAAAGAGCGTGTCGACGAGGGTACCGGTTCGTTCGGCGCGAAGACGCACTTGACCGACGGATTCTTCGGCGCTGACGTAGAGAACGGTGTCTCCGCGCGCCGCAACTCGACCGGCGACATCTAAAAGAAGTGTCGATTTGCCTACCCCCGGTTCGCCTGACAACAAGATCGCTGCACCGGGGACAATTCCACCACCAAGAACCCTGTCGAATTCTGCAATTCCGGTTGGTCGGTGTTCGGCATCGGCCACCGTGACTTGAGTAATGGGGACAGCGGCGCGGTTCGCGGGGACTCGGGTCGCGACAGTTCGCCCCCCGAGCGACTCAGTCCCAAATTCGCGAACGGTGTCCCACTGCTGGCATTCGCCACATCGCCCAACCCACTTGTTTGTCGTCCACCCACACTCGACGCACTTGTAGGGTGTTGACAGGCGGGCCATGGTTCCAGATTAGGCGAGAGTACTGACGTCAACCTGTTTTTCTCGCACCTGGTTTCGCGTGTAAGATTTCCCTCGGTGCCGTGTCCGAGCGGCCGAAGGAGCATGTCTCGAAAACATGTGTGGGTGCAAGTCCACCGTGGGTTCAAATCCCACCGGCACCGCCAGGGCCCCCGAGGAGACTCGGGGGCTTTTTTGCCCCACGGGCTGCGAAGGTTGGTTCGCTGTGCATTTCAAAATGTTCGCTTAAGCGAACATTTTGATATACACTGAAGTCGACCTTTTCGAAGGGGGTCAGTGAGCCGGAACCGCCAAGCGGAACCGGCTCACTTCATTTAATCAAGCCCCTAGGGCAGAAGTCGGTTGGGTCCTCGAAAAAGATACGTCGTCTCGCGGATGGACGGCAACCCAAGAAGCAACATGAGGAAACGGGCGAGGCCCATTCCGAAACCGCCGTGTGGAGGAACCCCGTGGCGGAAGAAGTCGAGGTAGAAGTCGAGCTCTTCGGGGTCGAGTCCCTTGTCTTTTGCCTGGGCGGTTAGAACGTCAATGCGGTGCTCGCGTTGAGCGCCCGTCGAGATCTCGGTTCCGTTGTACAGAAGGTCGTACGAGTTTGTGAGGTTTGAGTCGCCTTCGTGCCGCATGTGATAAAAAGGGCGAATCGACGTGAAGTAATCGGTGACGAACACGAAGTCATGACCGAACGTTTCCTTGACATGCGCCGACAACTGGCGTTCGCCTTCCGGGTCGAGGTCGCCGTCGGCACGAGGAACGGTATAGCCGCGCGCCTTCACGATCTCGTGAGCCTCGGCTAGCGTGATCCGCGGGAACGGGGTCGCGGGGGGCGTGACGACCACCCCGTAGGCTGCTTCGACCTGCGGGCCGAGTTTCTCGGCAACCGCGGCGAGACCAGAGACGATAACCGCCTCGTGCATCGCCATGACATCCTCGTGGGAATCGACCCACGACATCTCGGCGTCAATCGAGGTGAACTCGGTGGCGTGGCGTGAGGTGAACGACGGGTCCGCGCGAAAAGCGGGGGCGATCTCGAAAACGGCGCCGAAGCCGGCGGGCTGTGCCATCTGCTTAAAGAACTGCGGGCTCTGGGCGAGGTAAGCGGTTGTCTCGAAGTATTCCATCTCGAACAACTCGGCCCGCGACTCGGATGCGCTCGCCATCAATTTCGGGGTGTGGATTTCGATAAAACCATTGTCAACCCACCACGTGCGAATTGCGTGCTCGAAAACGGTCTGAACACGGAAGATGAGGTTCGCCTCGGGGCGACGAAGATCGAGGAATCGCCAGTCGAGACGTTTGTCGATGCTCGAGTCATCGGCGATGGGGGGTTCCGGTTGAGCCTCGGCGACAACTTCGATTGCCAAAATCTTGACCTCAAGCCCACCGAGTTTGACACGCTCGTCGTGCGCCAGCTGGCCGGTCACCCGGATAAATGTGCCGGCGTTGAGAGTTCCGATAAGTTCCGTGAGAGCGAGCCTCTCGGCAGAATCGGCGATCTCGGGATCGACCTCGCGGACCGCCTTGGTTACGAGCTGAACCGCGCCCGTCTCGTCGCGCAGGATGACGAACTGGACCGCCTTCTGGTCGCGAACAGTGTCAACCCACCCCGCCACAACGACGTCACCATCGGCGAGAGCGGAAAGGGACGCAACGGTTGAGCGAGTGACCATAATCCCCAGCGTAGCGGGCGAGTTGCCCATAGTTTGCGCGGTTACAATCGAAAGCGTGACAGCCGAACGGGTTCATCTCGTGCGCCACGGTGAGGTGAATAACCCCGATGGCGTTCTATACGAGCGTCTGCCGAACTTCGGACTCACGGAATACGGCCGAACTCTCGCCCAATCGGCGGTTAGCCACGTGCCTCTCGACACCATTTCGGCGCTCATTGTGAGCCCGCTTCAGCGTGCGCGCGAATCGATGGAGCCGTGGGAGACCGCAACCGGATTGACCGCAACCGTCGACGACCGCGTAATCGAGCCGTGGAATGAATTCCGCGGTCTGCGACTCGACGGCGGACGATCTCTTTTGTCGCGGCCGGACCTCTGGAAATTCCTGGCGAACCCGGTCCGTCCGTCGTGGGGCGAACCATATCGTGACATCGCTCAGCGCATGTTGGCGGCGATGCGGGATGCGGTCGACTCGGTGGACGGCGGTGATGTTGTGATTGTCTCGCACCAGTTGC
>JBIIAK010000126.1:0-3201 GCA_044239945.1 Microbacteriaceae bacterium | reverse complement strand
AAGGAGAGGTACGGTCGAGCGATGTTCGACGCGATCTATCTCAGTGCCGTGGTCGCGTGGTCCGTGGCCCTTGCGCGCATCGATTTTCGCGAACACCGGTTGCCCGACCGGCTTACTCTCCCTGCGCTTCCGGTTGCACTGATAGTTCTCGCACTGAATCGGCCCGATAATCTTGGGTTTGCGGCAACCATCGCCGTAGTCGTAATGGCAATCGGTCTCGTTGCACACCGGGTCGCCGATCTGGGGCTTGGCGATGTGAAACTCTCGCCCGCTGTCGTCATTCTTGTGTCAAACGCCGAGAATCCCCCGGCAAATCTCGCGCAATGGTTCGTCGGAACGGCAATTCTCGGGGGAATTCACGCGGCAATCCACATTTTGATCACCCGCGACCGTCGCTCACACATCCCGTTTGGACCGGCAATTCTCGGCGGAATGCTCAGTGTCGTCACTGCAGGTTGACCAAACACTGAATTTGCGTGTAATCTTGAGATTTGTGTGCATGCTAACGCGCGCGAGGAATCGTGCGGGAAAGCAACACACACAAGGACCGTTATCCGGGTCGACTGCGTGACGCAGCCTAGCCGAGGTCCCCACGGCATATCGACCGCCGGTCGTTTGAGAACATCACTGTCACCGTGCAGAAAAACAAGGAGAAAAGTCGTGCCAACGATTCAGCAGTTGGTTCGTAAGGGACGTAGCCCCAAGGTCACCAAGACCAAGGCGCCGGCGCTCAAGTCGAACCCCCAACAGCGTGGAGTGTGTACCCGTGTGTACACCACCACTCCCAAGAAGCCGAACTCGGCTCTTCGTAAGGTCGCTCGTGTCAAGCTCTCGAACGGCGTCGAAGTGACCGCGTACATTCCGGGCGAAGGCCACAACCTGCAAGAGCACTCGATGGTGCTCGTTCGTGGCGGTCGTGTGAAGGACCTCCCCGGTGTTCGGTACAAGATTGTTCGTGGCGCGCTCGACACGCAGGCGGTCAAAAACCGCAAGCAAGCTCGCAGCCTCTACGGCGCGAAGGCGGACAAGAAGTAATGCCTCGTAAAGGACCCGCACCCAAGCGTCCCGTTGTCGCTGATCCCGTTTACAGCTCGCCGGTTGTGTCGCAGCTCGTCAACAAGATCCTCCTCGACGGCAAAAAAGACCTCGCCCAGCGCATCGTTTATGGCGCGCTTGAAGGTGTCGCCACTAAGTCCAGTCAGGACCCCGTCGTCGTTCTCAAGAAGGCCCTCGACAACGTCCGCCCAACCCTCGAGGTGCGTTCGCGCCGCGTCGGTGGATCGACGTACCAGGTTCCGATTGAAGTCAAACCGCACCGTGCGAACACCCTTGCTCTGCGTTGGTTGACTTCTTACGCGAAGTCGCGTCGTGAAAAGACGATGACCGAGCGCCTCCAGAACGAAATCCTCGACGCGTCCAACGGACTGGGAGCGGCCGTAAAGCGCCGTGAAGACACCCACAAGATGGCCGAGTCGAACAAAGCATTCGCGCACTACCGCTGGTAGTCGCTCGGGGCTGGTCCCGCGACCAGCCCCTTACCCCGACCTCATCCATTCAGAAACACACACGGAGAACATCACATGGCACAGGACGTGCTCACCGACCTCAACAAGGTCCGCAACATCGGCATCATGGCTCACATCGATGCCGGTAAAACGACGACGACCGAACGTATTCTTTACTACACCGGTATCACCCACAAGATTGGTGAAGTTCACGATGGCGCGGCCACCATGGACTGGATGGCGCAAGAGCAAGAGCGTGGAATCACGATCACGTCCGCTGCAACGACGTGTTTCTGGGACAAGAACCAGATCAACATTATTGACACCCCTGGGCACGTCGACTTCACCGTCGAGGTAGAGCGTTCGCTCCGTGTTCTCGACGGTGCTGTTGCTGTTTTCGACGGAAAAGAAGGCGTCGAGCCCCAGTCCGAGACCGTGTGGCGTCAAGCGGACAAGTACAACGTGCCGCGCATCTGCTTTGTCAACAAGATGGACAAGCTCGGTGCTGACTTCTACTTCACTGTCGACACCATCATCAAGCGCCTCGGCGCAAAGCCTCTCGTCATCCAGCTTCCGATTGGTTTCGAGTCGACCTTCGTTGGCGTCGTCGACTTGATCGAGATGCGCGCCCTCGTGTGGCAGGGTGACTCGAAGGGTGACGTTTCGCTCGGTGCTTCCTACGAGATTGAAGCCATTCCCGCTGACCTTCAGGCCAAGGCCGAGGAATACCGCTCTAACCTCATCGAAGCCGTTTCCGAATCCAGCGACGAACTCCTTGAGAAGTTCCTCGCCGGTGAAGAGCCCACGATTCCTGAAATCAAGGCGGCTATTCGCAAGATGACGATTGCTGGTGCCGCGTACCCCGTTCTCTGTGGTTCGGCGTTCAAGAACCGTGGCGTTCAGCCGATGCTTGACGCCGTTATCGATTACCTCCCTTCGCCGCTCGACGTTCCCGATGTCGATGGAATCGATGTTCGCGACCCAGAAAAGCACCTCACGCGTAAGCCGGAATCGACGGAACCTTTCGCGGCACTGGCATTCAAGATCGCGGTTCACCCGTTCTTTGGCCGCCTTACCTACATTCGCGTGTATTCGGGCAAGTTGAATTCGGGCGAGCAGATCATCAACTCGACCAAGGATAAAAAAGAGCGCATTGGCAAGATCTTCCAGATGCACTCGAACAAGGAAAACCCGGTCGACTCGGTTACCGCTGGCCACATCTATGCGGTCATTGGACTCAAGGACACCACCACCGGCGACACTCTCTGTGACCCGACCCATGCAATCGTTCTAGAATCAATGACCTTCCCCGAGCCTGTCATCGAGGTTGCGATCGAGCCGAAGACCAAGGCCGACCAGGAAAAGCTCGGGCTCGCGATTCAGAAGCTCGCGGAAGAAGACCCGACGTTCCGCACGGAGCTCAACCAAGAGACCGGCCAGACCGTCATCAAGGGAATGGGTGAACTTCACCTGGACATCCTCGTTGACCGCATGAAGCGCGAATTCGGTGTCGAAGCGAACGTCGGTAAGCCGCAGGTTGCGTACCGCGAAACTCTGAAGACATCCGTCCTCAAGTACGACTACACCCACAAGAAGCAGACCGGTGGTTCGGGTCAGTTTGCGAAGGTGCAGATCAGCCTTGAGCCGATGGAAGTTACCGTCGAAAAGGTTTACGAATTTGAAAACGCTGTGACCG
>JBIIAK010000125.1:0-3250 GCA_044239945.1 Microbacteriaceae bacterium | reverse complement strand
GTTCTTGTTCGGCACGATTCGAAGTACCCCGGTTCGCCGCTCGAGCCGGGCCAACCAGGTAATGACCTCAAGCCGGGTATCGACGGACCCCACGACCTCTTCATCACGAAGAACACGAACTCTGCCTTTTACGGCGAACCCGACCTAGACGCATGGCTTAAGTCTCGCGGGGTAACACGAGTGACAATTTGCGGCATCACGACGGACCACTGCTGTTCAACGACCGCGCGGATGGCCGACAACCTTGGCTATTCGGTCGACTTCGTTTTGGATGCAACGCACACTCACGACCGGACTTCTGCTGATGGTGCGACGATCAGTGCGGAGGACGTCTCACGCGTCAATGCCGCCAGCTTGGACGGTGAGTTCGCTCGAGTCATCACTACCACTCAGGCAGTAAGTGGCTAGGCCCTTAATTTTGATGGTAAACCTGAGGGTATGACCGAGGAAGCAAAGTACTCCATAATTGGGCGGCGCGACGGGATTGAGTTCCGCACATATGAGCCACACGTTCTTGTCAGCGTGACCGTCCCCGGATCTTTCGAGTCAGCACCAAGCTACGGATTTTCACCGCTCGTTCGCTACATTTCGGGGGAAAACCTCGGCGGCGAGAAAATCGCCATGACTGCCCCGGTTTTTCACGTTGCGAAATCGGACTCCGCCCACACCATATCGTTCGTCTTACCCAGCGACACCTCGGCCGCTCCGTCTCCCGCCCGCTCAGAACTGACCACACACCAGGTGCCCGCGATCACCGTCGCTGCGGTGAAGTTTTCAGGCGGGTGGCGCGAGGACCGAGTTAAAGGTCGTGAACAAGAATTGCATCGCTCTCTCGCGTCCATGAATGTGCGCGAGACGGGCGACGTCATGTTCGCCCGCTATGACCCGCCGTGGAAGCCAGGGATTCTGCGCCGAAACGAAGTTCTCATCCCGGTTGACCCCTCCACTATCCCCAAGTTGTAACCTTCGTCCAGTTTTCTGTCGATGACCGACAGCATTAGGTCTTCGGGGTGGGGAAGAACGGTCTCGAAACGCCTCCCATTTTTTCTAACACTCGCACAACCTGGTGACTGTATCCATATTCGTTGTCGTACCACACGTACACAACGGCGTGGTTGCCACTCGTAATGGTCGCAAGGCCGTCGACAATGCCAGCACGACGAGACCCGAGGAAGTCGGTCGAGACAACTTCGGCCGATTCGATGTAGTCAATCTGCTGTCGAAGTGATGAGTTAAGTGATGCGTTCCTTAGAAAGGTATTGAGTTCCTCTTTAGTGACTTCGCGTTCAAGTGTGAGGTTCAAAATCGCCATCGACACATCGGGAGTCGGTACACGAATAGCGTTACCCGTCAATTTTCCCGCCAGTTCTGGCAGCGCTTTCGCCACTGCGCTTGCTGCACCCGTCTCCGTGATCACCATGTTCAGAACGGCCGAGCGACCGCGGCGATCACCGTTATGAAAGTTGTCAATCAGGTTTTGGTCGTTCGTGAATGAATGCACCGTCTCAACATGCCCGTAGGACATGCCGTATTCATCATTGATGACCTTCAAAACGGGTGTGATGGCGTTTGTCGTGCATGACGCGGCGGTGATGATTCGGTCATCATCAAGAATGGTGTTGTCGTTGATTCCATAAACCACGTTCTTGAGTGTGCCTTTTCCGGGCGCCGTCAACAGCACGCGTCCGACACCCTTCGATTTCAAGTGTTGGCTCAGGCCCTCTTCATCACGCCACCGTCCGGTGTTGTCGACAATCACGCACTTGTTGATGCCATATGCCGGGTAATCAACATCGGATGGTTCGTTCGCATAAATCACCTGAATCGAGGTGCCGTTGGCGATAATTCGATTGTTCGCCTCGTCCACGGTGATGGAACCATTGAATGGCCCATGGACCGAATCTCGTCGAAGGAGGCTCGCGCGCTTGACGAGGTCCTTGGCTCCACCATTTCGCACCACGATTGCGCGTAACTGTAGCCCGCCGATGTCCGCCGAGCGAGCGAGCAGGATGCGTGCAACCAAGCGCCCGATGCGCCCAAATCCATAGAGCACAACGTCGCGACCCGTTCGAGTATTGAGGTCCCGACCATTGGCGATACCCGCCAATTCGCGTGCAACAAAATCGTCAATCGGGGGCTTTCCTGCGGCCACGAACTCGGCACTGAGACGCGCAACGTCGATGGACGCGGCGCCCGGGGTGATCGCAGCGACAGCCCGGACGAGTTGGGATGTGAAATCGATACTCAGTTCTTGCCCGTCGACGTGCCGAGCAAAGCGGTGGATGCGCACAATGTCAATCGGCGACAGGTTTAGCAAGCTGCGTCCATGGACGGACAGGACAATCCCATTCTCGCGATACAAGCGACCGATGAAAGGAACAAGTTCCTCAGCAACGGCAATCTTGCCCGACCATTCGGCGGCTGGCTGATCTTCGGGGTGGACGTTCGACACTCAAACACCTTCCTGCGTGCTGTTATGTAATCACTGTACCCAGTCAAAAATCAGACGTTCACGGTGCACACCAACACTGAAGTCGCACGCACCCTCTGCGCATAAACTGGAAGCCATGAACAAAAATGTTGCGTCGATTGCCCTGTCCGCTGTTCTTGCACTCAGCCTCGGAGGTTGCTCGAGTGACTTGTTCGGTTTTCTCAATCAGGGCGGCGAGACGCAAGCACAACACTCAACGTCATCACCCGCTCCGACTTTCGCGCAACCTTTCGACGCGAACGACGTCATGTTCGCGCAAATGATGATTCCGCATCACTCGCAGGCGGTCGAACTCGCCGCGTTAGCCGAGGCAAATACTACGACTCCCGCCATTCTCGATCTTGCCTCCCGCATTGATGGAGCCCAACATACCGAGATTCACACGATGGAGGACTGGCTCGCAGCGGCCGGATCCCCCATTGACGGTCACGGCACTCATGGAATGTCGATGCCTGGTCTCGTCAGCGACGCCGACATGGCTGCGCTCGAACAGGCCACTGGTACCGAGTTCGACACGCTGTTCCTCTCGCACATGATTGCACATCACGAAGGCGCCATCACCATGGCGAACGACCTGTTGGCGACAACGGTGAATGACGATGTTAGGGCGTTGGCCACTGCAATTGTTGCGGCACAAACTGCCGAAATCGACGAAATGTCCGCGCTGCTCGGTCCGTAACCGTTCTGCAGGTACACTGGAAGAACTGCACTCGAGATTTTTCGATGTGTGCGTCGAATAACGCATCCCTCACCGCCCGG
>JBIIAK010000124.1:0-3304 GCA_044239945.1 Microbacteriaceae bacterium | reverse complement strand
AGTAGTCTGGGGTCATTCACGATTCACAAGGAAGTGCACAGATGGCCGAAATCGACCGCAATCGCCTAGAGGAACTTTTCACTCGCGAGCGTGACGAATTCGAAAGGACGCACCCGAAGTCCAAGGCAGCTTATGCCTCGGCGGAACACCTTTTCGGCCGCGTACCGATGACGTGGATGAACAAGAAGGCCGGGTCGTTTCCCGTCTATTTTCAATCAGCACGGGGTAATCAGATTCGCGATATCGACGGCAACGAGTACATCGATTTTGCTCTCGGAGACACGGGAGCGATGGCAGGTCACTCGGCACCCGAGGTGGCCGCGGCAATTGTTCGACATGTTTCGGAACAGGGCGGTTTAACCACAATGTTGCCGACGGAAGACGCCGAGTGGGTGGGTGCAGAATTAACTCGACGTTTCGGGATGGATCGTTGGAGTTTTGCCCTGACCGCGACGGACGCAAATCGTTGGGTCATTCGTCTGGTTCGCGCGCTCACGGGTCGCTCGAAAATCCTCTTTCATTCCTACTGCTACCACGGCTCGGTGGACGAGTCCTTGATTGTGGTCGGGCCGAGCGGTGACTCGATGAGTCGCCCAGGAAACGTCGGGGAGCCGGTCGATGTTCTCGAGACGAGTCGCGTCGCAGAATTCAACGACCTCGAGGCGTTAGAGCACGAACTTGCTCACGGCGACGTTGCTGCGGTTCTCATCGAACCAGCACTGACGAACATCGGAATCGTCCTGCCCGAGGAGGGGTATCACGAGGGCGTGCGCGCGCTCACGCGCAAGTACGGCGCTTTGCTCATCATCGACGAGACACACACCTTCAGTGCGGGCTACGGCGGGGCAACCCGCGCGTGGAACCTTGAGCCCGACATCGTGGTCATTGGGAAATCAATTGGGGGAGGCATCCCTACCGGCGCATACGGACTCTCGGCTGATTTCGCAGCCCAGGCCCTTGCGCGCGACGACCTAGACCTAGTTGACATGGGTGGCGTTGGCGGAACCCTTGCGGGCAACCCCTTGTCGGTTGCGGCTATGAGGGCCACGCTGGAACACGTTCTCACCGAATCCGCGTTTGACCACATGATTGCAATGTGCACGCTGTTCACCGAAGGAATGAACGTCCTTTTCAATCGCTATGACCTGCCATGGTCGATCGCGCAACTGGGTGCACGGTGCGAATACCGGTTCGTCAGCCCCGAACCCCGAAACGGCGGTGAATCGAACGCGGCCGCGGACGGGGAACTCGAGGACTTCTTGCACCTCTACCTCGCCAACCGCGGGATCATGTTGACGCCGTTTCACAACATGGCGCTCATGTGTCCGACAACGACAGTGGAAGACGTCGCGGCGCATCACCTGGTTTTTGAGCAAGCCGTCAAGGAATTGTTGGGCACCTCGGCCTGATTTCGGTGGCCATAACTTTGATAGGCTGAACAGGTTGTCGTGAGGCAGCGGGCTGTGGCGCAGCTTGGTAGCGCACTTGACTGGGGGTCAAGGGGTCGCAGGTTCAAATCCTGTCAGCCCGACCATAAATAAAGACTGACCATCGGTCAGTCTTTATTCATTTTCCTGGCCGACATGCGGGCCCCGCCGTTCGAGAAATCGTGTGCAACGCGTGAGCGTTGCGATTTCGAGCGGAGGGGTACAGCCCGACTCCATCGCCTGACTTCGCAGCCCGACCCTTGGCCCGACCTACGACGAGCGCAGGATCTTCTCCATCGATTTTCCTTTGGAGAGCTCGTCCACGAGTTTGTCGAGATATCGAACTTTCCGAATAAGAGGGTCCCCGATTTCTTCAACCCGAACCCCACAAATGACGCCCGTGATCAAATCGGCATTGGGGTTGAGTGTCGCGCCGGCAAAGAATTCCTCGAACGTCGCTCCGGCATCCACCATCGCGTCTAGTTCCATTTGTGTGTACCCCGTTAACCATCGGATGACGGTGTCGAGATCCGCGCGGGATTGGCCTTTTCTCTCAACCTTCGCCACGTACAGCGGGTAAACCGTACCCACGCTCATCGTCTTAAATTTGTCCATATGAAAATTGTAGGGCGATGAGAATTCGAACGCAGTGGCGTTTGTCTGAAGCGCGAACCGCTAGCGCCCTTGCGGGCGGATCGAGCGGGTTGGTTGCGTGTTGCGGCTTCCACGAAAGTTGTTCGCGGATTGGCCTGGACGCTCGCCGACCTTGCTGGTCGCTGCGGGACGACCGGAACGGTCGCGTTGTGAACGCGTGCGCTGAGCATTAGCGCCAGTGGATTTTCCACGACCACCCTGTTGCTGAACCTCACGGGGTGCCGGCTTCACGTAAGCAGCGACCTCGCCGATCAATTTGACGACCGCCGGCGAATCAGCGGTGACTGCCTGAGGCGTTACGGTGATTGACGCCTTGCGAAGAAGAGCGGCTAGGTCCTTTTTCTGGGTCGGTAGACAAATCGTCACGACGTCACCTTCAGAACCTGCACGGGCAGTTCGGCCCGAACGGTGAAGGTACGCCTTGTGCTCCATAGGAGGGTCAACATGGATGACGAGTTCGATGTCGTCGACGTGAACACCGCGCGCCGCGACGTCCGTTGCAACAAGAACTTTGACGCGACCCGAGCTGAATGCCTCAAGGTTACGGTCACGTTGCGGCTGCGACAGGTTTCCGTGAAGGTCGACGCTGGGGATTCCGGCTTCGATCAGAACCTTTGCAAGTTTCTTTGCGTGGTGCTTGGTGCGCATGAACAAGACGCGGCGGCCGGTTCCTGAGGCGAGAGCTTTGATCAAGGTGTTCTTTCGGTCAACGTCGTCGACTTCAAACACGTGGTGCGTCATCGCGGCAACGTGAGAATTCGCGTCGTCGACCGAGTGCAAAACCTCGTTCTGTAGGAATTTGTTGACAAGTTTGTCAACACCGTTATCGAGCGTGGCGCTGAAGAGCATGCGCTGCCCGCCAGCCGGCGTCGCCGACAAGATGCGAGTCACGATTGGCAGGAATCCGAGGTCGGCCATGTGGTCGGCCTCGTCGAGGACCGTCACTTCGACGGCATTGAGGTGAACGAAACCCTGTTTCATGAGGTCTTCGAGTCGGCCTGGAGTTGCAACGACTATGTCGACGCCCTCTTTGAGTGTCGCGACCTGACGGTTCTGCGAGATTCCGCCAAAGATCGTCATCGACCGTAATCCGTACGCGTCAGCAAGCGGCTGAAGGGCGACCGCAATTTGCGTCGCGAGTTCACGTGTTGGCGCGAGAATCAGCCCAAGCGGGTACCCCGCGCGGCGCTTTCCGCCAGCGAGTTCGGTTCCGAGGCGAGCAA
>JBIIAK010000017.1:0-11045 GCA_044239945.1 Microbacteriaceae bacterium | reverse complement strand
GTGTTCGCAGAGTGTCCAAGCTCAGGTCGCGAATGTCAACACCGTCCAACAGGATTCGGCCGGCGGTGACGTCATACAATCGGGCTGGCAGCGCCGTCAGGACGGTCTTGCCGCTGCCCGTTGCACCAACCACGGCCATCGTTTCGCCGGGCAGGATCTCGAGGGATACGCCATTGAGCACGTCCCGCACATTGCCATCGCCGCCCTCGTGTCGATAGTGAACATCCTCGAACACCAATGAACCGGCCGACGTCGTTGGGATGATAGGCGCAGCCGGGCTCGTGATGGTGTTCTCGCGGTCAAAGATGTCAAAAATTCGGTTGAGACCGCTTTGCGCTTCGAGAGTGAGCGCCAACAAATATCCGATCGATTCGATTGGTCCGGCAAGAACAGCGGCGGTGGCAAAAAAAGCAAAAAGCTGGCCAGTGGTCAGATCCCCCTCGGCCGCGAGCCACACGCCGACCAGCAGGCAGGCCGCCAGCGCGAAATCGGGAATCCACACCAGCCAAAAACCGAGCGTCGCTCGCGCGTTGCCCTTAACAACCTCGAGGTTCCGCCCGTGCGTTGCGCGTTCAGCGAACTTTGACAGCGAGTCATCGCCTCGACCGAACGACCGCAACACGCGAATGCCGTGAACTGATTCCTCAACCGAGGTCGCGACATCACCCCACTGGTCCTGGGCGGCGCGCGAGAGACCCTCGAATCGGTTCCGAAAGCGGGATCCGAAAACGAACATCGGAATCGAACAAATCAGAAAGAGGATGGCGAGGATCGGACTCCAGGTGAACAGGATTGCAACACCCAGTGCGATGGCGATTGAGTTTCCCACCAACATCACCACTCCGTACGACAGCCAACGGCGCATGAGGCCGACATCGGTGTGGGCGCGAGACAATAACTGACCGCTCTGCCACTTGTCGTGGAACGCGACGGGCAAGTTTTGCAGGTGGTTATAAATGGCGTTTCGAATTCGCGAATCGATTCGGGTTCCCGGCGTGAGAACCGCGACCCGTCGAAGGTAGATGAACAGCGCCTCGAACATCCCGAGCAGTGCGATGAGACCAACCGCCGGCCACACGAGCGCCGGGTCATCCCCGCGCAACGGACCGTCCACGAGAGCCTCGAGGGCAATCGGAATCCCGAGCGCCAACGCGCTGGAAATGAGCGAAATCACCATCCCAGCAATCAGCCCATAAACGTCTCGACCGGCGAAGGGTAAAACTCGCGCGAGTCCGCGAATCGCCCCGATTGGGGGCGGTGATTCGGCGTCGACTGTTGGCATGGGTAGGAATTCAGTCTATGCATGACAGAATTGCGCCGTGACGGAAAAAGAACTCATCGATCTCTGGAATCGTGCACGAACCCATCTTGTGTTAGCTCAGTTAGCGCCGACGTTCCTGCTCATCACCACCGTTGGGCTCGTCCCCGCGATTCGCGACGCGGGAACTCTTGTCGTTTGGGCTACCCTCGGAATCCTGCTCGCGTCGGGAATTCTCGGGGCACTCGTTGAATTTGCAGCGGCACACGAAGCGCAAGCCGTGGCGCGCGATCTTGTTGCAGTTACGAAGCCAAGCCACACGTCGCGCACGATAGTCCGCTTCGCCCCGTGGCTTAGTGTCGTAAAATTCGTTACTCCGGCAATCTTCGTTGGAATCTTCATCGCCCTTACCGGGGCTCTTCTCGGCTTCTAATCAGGCGAAAATCTCATAGAGCGCGCGCCAGAAACGAGTCCTTAACTTTCGGCGTCGATGAACGAGAACGCTAGCATGTGGCAGATCGCCAGATGTGCGTCCTCGATGCGACCCATGTGTTGTTCCGCGACGTTGATGTGCAAAGTCGCAACCGTTCCCAGTGTTCCACCGTCTCGACCGGTCAACGCCACGGCGTGTGCGCCTGCCGAGTGTGCGAATCGAAGCGCTCGAATCACGTTTTCGGAATTCCCGGAACCGCTAATCGCGATCACGATGTCCCCCGGCGCGATGAAGTTCCGCAGTTGCTCTTCGTAGACGATGTCGTATCCAACGTCGTTACTGTAGGCGGAAATCGTCGATGTGGCATCGGTTAGCGCGATGACTCGGAACTTGGCGTCGCGTTCGTAGCTCGCGCCTTTCACGAGGTCCGTCGCAAAGTGAGATGCCGTCGAAGCGCTCCCTCCGTTTCCGCAGGTGAAAATCGTCCGCCCGTCAGCGCGGGCGGTGACGAGCAGCTGACGCAGCGAAGAGACGGCATCGAGGTCGATAGAGCCCAACGCCGAGGTCAGCGACTCTCGGTAGGAATCAAAATAGGTCACGGGTTAGCTCCTTCGCGCCGAGGTGAACGCCTTCGCTGTCGAATGCCGATGTCGTGATGACGGGGACCATGTGATTCCAACTCTCGAGTTCACGATTGACGTTATCAGTCAGACTTTTTGTCAGGCGGGTGCCGACCCGCGCGACACCGCCGCCAAGAACAATCACCGCGGGGTTGTAGAGCAATATGGCGTTGCTCAGCCCTCGAGCAAACACTCGGGAGTACTCGGCGAGAAATTCGTCGTCGGCAAACAGTTCGATCGCGGGTCGTCCGTGGTCTTGTTCGATCCAGTAACCACTGCACATTCTTTCGAGACACCCCGTCCGTCCGCACGAACACACTTTCGGTTCTTCGCTGACCCGAGTGTGCCCTAATTCGCCGGCTTCGTTCGACGCTCCGCGCACGATTCGTCCGGAACTGATTACCCCCGCGCCGATGCCCGTCGACACCGTCACATAGACCAGGTCATCGAAACCGTGGCCACCGTGATGAAACTCCGCGAGCGCCCCGACCTTGGCGTCATTGTCGACCGCGATGGGAAGGTCGAGCGAGTCGCGGGACCAAGCACCGAAATCGAAACCGTTCCAACCCGAAACATGGACTGAACGCTTGACGGTCGCCGTCCGAAAATCGACCGGACCGCCAAAAGAGACACCGACCGCAACTGCCGGGTTCCCGCCGGCCCCAAGGTGCTGTCGGTAAAAGGACACAGCGCGCTCGAGGTTTTCAGTTGACCCCGTCGTCGGCCACGATTCGAGACCGTGAACACCGGCATCGTCAGTGATGGCAACCGCGCATTTTGTGCCGCCAATGTCGATGGTCAGTGTTGTTGCCATCGACTCACCCCCGTCAGTTCACCCCATTGTATTGCGGGGCATCCAAGTGGCATTGGAAAGTGCGGGGCGAGTAGCGTGAGACGGTGAACACCGACATCACTGCGTGGGTTGCCTCGAACGATTTTGAGGAACGCCGGTCGTCCGACCCGGTCACGTTGCTTTTGCACGGATACGGGTCGCACGAACAGGACTTGCCTCCGATTCTGGAGTGGCTCGGACTGTCGACGCCCTGGGTGTCCCCCCGCGCACCAATCGCTTTGGCGCAGGGCGGTTTCGCGTGGGCACCGATTACGGTTCCGGGCAATCCCAATCCCGACGACACCGCTAGTGCCACTGACACACTCTGGAACTGGCTCGATGTCCATGTTCCCAATTCCTCACTGATGGCAATCGGTTTGTCACAAGGCGGGTTCATGGTGAGCCAGTTGCTTCGCACTCGACCTGACAGGTTAGCCAAGGCGGCACTCTTGGCGGGTTTCGTCGCAGGGACGGCTCAACCCGCCGACACCGAACTCAGCGCGACGAAGCCCGCCGTTTTCTGGTCGCACGGAACCGCCGACACCGTCATCGTCTCGGCGGCCGTCGAACGAACCTCCGAATTCCTTCGCTCTCACACCTCGGTCATTGACAAGGCATACCAAGGACTAGGGCACTCGATTGACGAGCGTGTGTTAAACGACCTTCGCGACTATCTCGCTTCGGCGTAGTCTTCAGTCATGAACAAAGAGTCACGAATTCGCTTTTGGATCTTCGTCGTGTTGGCTGGCATTGGATTTGTCACCGCCATGGTGTTCAACGGAATCGCCGTGATGAGTGGCCAGGATTACGCCGCGGCCTGGTTTGGCACTGCCGTGGACTGGGTGTTATCGGCCGACCTATTGGTCGTCGCTGTCGCGTCTGTCGTCTTCATGCTTGCCGAGGCTCGACGCATCGGGATGAAGCGCGTCTGGGTTTACATCGCGCTTTCCGGTGTCACGGCGATGGCGTTTACGTTCCCGTTGTTTCTCGCAATGCGCGAGCGGCACCTTGCTGGTGCAGCCACGCCACGACGATAACGAGCGACAGATAGAGCACCTGCGCCACGGCGATGACCCGTTCCCACAGTCCAACCATCGGCTGGTCTGGGTTTGTCCAAACGGCCAAGAACGCAAAGGAACCGACGGTAAAAATCAGCGTCGCGGTAATCGCCGCAACAGGGCGGACAATCGTCGGGTAGCTGCGGTCGAATCGCATCGAAAATAGCGGCCACGCCGACATCAGAACGAATGTCGCAATCGCAAAGACCCGGTGCCAATACGACGACGAGTCCTGGGATGGAGTGGCAAAAATTGTGAGCCCATAGGTCGTTAGTCCCGCGACAAAAATGGTGATGCGACCCGGTATGGATAAGACCGGTGTCCACACTGCTGCGATGAGTGACAACGTGCCTCCCAACAGAAAGAACGAGGACTGCACCCATTTGACGGGCGAGTCATCTGCGGCCAGATCGCTAATTGTTTTCGTGACGTGGTCGTATCCGGGCCAGAGCGAACCCGCAACCACCCAGCCCATCACGGCTTGGATCGGTCCGACGATTGCCGCGATTAGCGCCGGGCGGCCAACAAAGTTCATGAGTTCAGCCTACGAGCCGTCACAGCACCCCGATCCGGCGCAATCGGTTCAGTGCGCCGTCCTCAATCGGGCTCTCGGGGCCAATCGCCAGGCGGATGGCCCTCAACATGAACCTTGTCAGCGGTACGACACGCCATCGTGGTTTCGCGGTGAGGCCAAGCATCGCGCGAAACTCGGGTCGTATTGATACCACCGCGGCGTCGAAAAGCAGGCGATAAACCGGACGGACCGCTAAGGGTAACGGCGGCCGGCGAATGAAACCAACAACAGATTTCGTCGACTCGGTCGACACAAGCACGCGGCGTTTCCACAAATCCGTAATGATGTCGTCCATCTCACGTCGAGTAGACGGAGTCTGTTTCAACCCCAGCGGTGCAACCGAACGCCCCCACTGCTCGACATAGTTATCGGCGGGCGACGTGGCGGATCCGCGTGGGATCGGTGTCGCCGCATACATCTCGTGAGCGACGAGGAATGATTCCATGAACGCGACGTGCACCCACAACAAAAGGTCAGGGTCGGCGGCTCGATAAGCACGATGCTCACCGCGGCCAGTGTCGTATGTGCCAGTCACGCGCTCGTGAAGGCGGTTCACACGCGCGGCTTCTGCACTTACCGCAGAGTCGCCCCCGAAGGTGGTGATGGTGAGCCATCGAATTGTTCCCGCCAATCGCCCCAGCGGGTCTTTCTCGTATCGTGAATGGTCGGCCACTCCCGCGAGAGAACCTGGATGAAGCGCCTGCATAAGAAGTGCGCGAATTCCACCGACAAGCGTGCCAAAGTCCCTGTGAATGACCCACGGGGCATCGGTCGGAACATACAGACCGCCGTCGTCGCCACGCGCGATGATGTCGAGCCAGGGTGGCACGCCATCCGCAGAACCAGACAGCAATCGCCGAAAACGAATCGACAACCATTCCTGCATAGGGTTGTTAGAAGTCATAGTGCGAATAGCCTATGGGTACGAACTTTATCCACCAGTCGAGGAGCCCTCATGACATCACTCACCAACGCCACCGTGCTTGTCATTGGCGCGACGGGCGGAATTGGGCAAAGCCTGTGCGCCGCGCTTCAGAAGGCAGGTGCAAACGTAATTGGAACGAGCCGCGACGCAGCCAAGTTGTCGAATCTCGCGGTCACCACCACGAGCCAGCGGGTGCTCGACCTCGCCGACGGCGCGTCCATCGCCGCATTCCTGGACGACATCGAGGCTGACAATGTCACACTCAACGGAATCATCGTGGCCGCCGGGGTCGTCGGTTTCGGTAACGCCGTTGATGTTCCTGCCGCTGGATTCGACCGCATGATGGCTATCAACGCGACGGGACCGATCCACGTGCTCTCGGCTCTCACTCCGATTGTCGGCGCGTCAGGCGACGGATTTGTGGTGACGTTGTCGGGCATGATTGCCGAGACCCCGATGGCGGGTCTTTCCGCCTATTCCGCAAGCAAAGCCGCGTTGCACGCGTTCAGCGTCGCGGCTGGCCGAGAGTTTCGTCGACTTGGCGTGCGATTGATTGACGCGCGACCCGGTCACACCGAATCCGGCTTGGCCACACGAGCGCTGTTTGGCGAATCGCCAAACTTTGGTGCGGGTCTCACAACCGAGGCCGTCGCCGCTCGGATCGTTGCTGCAATCCTCAACGACGAAAAAGACCTGCCCAGTTCAGCGTTCGTCTAGCGGGCTGGCGGCGATTACTTCGCGATTTTTCCCGTCGGCACGCTCGTCGCGGTGACCGTGGAGTAGCCAGCCTTTGTCGCGGTGACCGTCACAGAAATTCGTTTTCCGCCATCACTTCGTTGAAGCACATACGTGGTTCCGGTCGCCAACGGAATGGGGCGACCGTTACGACGCCATTGTTGGGACGTTGTCGCACCAGACTCCCAGGTGCCAACGTCGACCGTGAGAGTGTTGCCAACCTGAAGGAAACCGGAAATTGATGGCGTGGCGGTTATCGCCATTGCCGCAGCAACTGCCGGTGCTGTTGTCGCGGACACCACCGAATCTTGGTAACCGTCTTTCGACGCCGTCACCCGGAATGACACAATCTTTCCGATGTCGGCGGATTGAACGACATACGTATTGTCTGTGTCACCTGTTGCGGTCTGACCGATGAACCACTCCGTTGATGTGGAAACCCCTGCTTCCCAACTACCGGCGTTCCCGGTCAGTGTTTCACCGAATTGTACGGTTCCGGTAACGGTTGGTGTGCCGGGCGTCAATACAGGTCGGTCGTCACCCGAAACTGACAGCCGGTATTCACCAACGCTCCCATAATCGGAGTATCCAGTGGAAGACGCCTTCCCATATCCGACACCGTCAACCTTGATGTAGTAGGTCGCTCCCGGGGTGACACTCATCGTTAAAGAGGCCGTGAGTCCGCTGGGGTTGGCGGACGCAACAGTCTGGTTCAACGAATTGAGAACCGTAATTGAACAGTCAAGATTTGCACTGTAGGCGGGCAGCGTGACTGCGATATCCACACTGGTGGCCGCTGGTACAACTCGGAAGTAATCGACGTCACTTCGAGAGTGAATAGTTCCGCTGGTAGAGGTATTGAGCGAAACGGTTGTTGCTGTGGACGTGGTGTTCCCAAAATCGTCGGCCACGAGTGAAAGCCCATACGAACGCATGACAGCAAAGTCGTCTTCTCGATTGGTTGCCTTTTTCGAATAGTCTCCGTTTGACCATTGAACAAGTGGCTGATTGTAACCCGCCCCCATGATCGGCGCCCACCCGCTTCGCCCCAGGTAATAAGGGTCGCTTCCTTGACCGTCATGCGATAGACCGAGGTTGTGCCCAACCTCGTGGCTGATCACGTCCGACAAAATTTTGCCAGAGAAACTCGATCGACTGAATACAAATGCTGGTGAGTACCATTCCCAATCCCCGTAAGGGTCAACGTAGTCGAACGTTCCCAAATATGCGACGCCTTGACAACCGGTTGGGCACGCAATATCGGCAACCGCATTGTTTTCGTCCGTGATGAGCACACGAACACCAAAGTAATCATCGCTGTAACTCGTACGATCAATGGCTGCTTGACCCGGATCTTCGGTGGTGACATCAACGTCAAACATCGAATAGTCCTCAGCGACAGCCGACCACGCATCGATGATATTTTGCCTCTCGGTCGAGCTAAAGCTCGGGGACCCATCGATTGAATAGGCGGGAACTACCAACGGAACGTAGGGCGACCAAGCAGTATTGGTCATGGTTTGCCCGTCGAAATCAAGATAGATGACCTTCGTTGAGCCCGGCCGGCTGTGCAACGCGAAAGCATCCGTTAGCGGAATATCCGTGACCACAGGTGCGGCGCGTGTCGCTCGGGAAATCTTTTGGGCGGGCAGCGGCGGCTCAACAACGAACGCTCGGCCCCTAGAACCCACTTTGACCGTTTCGTCATCGATCGCTGTTGCCCACGCGGCTTTCGATACACCTGACGACCGGTTCCAACCCATGGTGTCTGAACCTGATTGTTCCAACACATATTCGCCGAGAGTCGGTTGCCGGGGTCCTGCAGACGTTGGCCCCGAACTAGAGAAAATGGAAACCACACCGAGGGCGAGCATCGTCCCCATGGTCGTGACAGCCGATCGGAGTGGACGCATGATCAAAATTGTACCCTTCGCGTGAGGATGGCACTAAAGATGTTTAGCGCAAGAACGCGAGGGTCGGTCACGCGCGTTCTTCGGCGATCGAATTCCCACCGTCGACAACAAGCACTTGTCCCGTAACGTATGCGGCTTCGGTGCTCGCGAGAAATCCGATGCACGCTGCGACTTCCTCGGGGGTCGCCGAGCGCCCGACGGGAACCGTGTGTCCCTGCCGTGCTTCGTGCGGGGTCTGCGACGCGGTCGCGATCCAGCCCGGTGCAACGGTGTTGGCCGTGATTCCGGCTGCCGCCTCGTCGATTGCAAGCGATCGGTTCAACCCGACCATTCCCGCCTTACTGGCGGCATACGACGCATCATTCATCATCGCCATGACCGGCCCGGTCACCGATGCGACCGAGATGATTCGCCCATGGCCGCTCGCGCGGAGGAAGGGAAGCGCAGCTTTGCTCACGAGAAACGCGGTCGTCAAGTTTCGGGTAAGAGACGCATCCCACTCAGCTCTCGTTGTGTCATTGACCGAACCCGTTTCGCCAGACGCCTCCATCGGCTTGGCGACACTCGTCATTCCGGCGTTGTTGACCACGATGTCGATTCGTCCAAGTGCTGCAACAACCCGCTCGATAAGCTGATTGACCTCGGAATCCACGGTGAGGTCCGCGGGTGACGAGCCCGCCACGATTCCCTCGGCGCGAAGTTCCGCCTCGCGGTCGGCGACTCGGTCACTCGCACCAGTGAGAAAAACAGAAGCACCCATTCGACCGAGAAACCGCGCGGTCGCGAAACCTATTCCGGTTGAGGATCCGGCACCGGTAACGAGGGCGACTCGGCCATCAAGTCGGAAAACGCTGTCGGTTGCCATAGTTCCACCGTAACCGAGCCACCGCGGGTTAGTGCGGGCGGCCGCCGTTCATCAGTGACATTGATATCGAGAGCATCGCGCGGTGAAGGCGTGTGACCAGTTCCCCCTGGCGAATCCCGAGGTCCTGAGAAACGTCAGACATCGTCCGCTTCTCAATAAGCAGGCCGCGTGCAACCGATTGAAGGGCTTCGGGCAACTCGGCGACCGCTTTTTCCAGTTGCTCCGCCGGTATTTTCGACAAGTCTGGCTCGTCTCCTTCAAACGAGACGTCGAGGTCAAAAAAGTTTGCCATGTCGAACCCTTTCTTTAGACAAAGTTAGCGCGGTAGCTCTGCACAACCGACCGCATGCCGATCCCGCAGACGCCGACCATTGTTCCCGATCGGTAGTAACCGAAGACGCAGTCGCCGTTGATGTCTCCATCGATTAGTTTCACGTCGTCTGCGAGCGCCAGCACACCGTAGGCAAGCAGGTGGTTGTCGTACTGGTCGGTCCAGAACGATGGGATGGGACGGAACTCGCCTTGTGCTTGTTCCGTGAAAACTTGGGCGACGCGTTTCGCCGTTTCGGTTGGAATGTTCCAGTGCTCGATTTGACGAGCATCGTCGTCATAGGCGGGGTTCGGGAAACGCGCAACATCGCCAACGACAAACACGTTGTTCCAGGGGTCACCGCTCTGCCTCAACGCACGAAGGTCGTTGTCGGCGAGGACGCCGGCGGACAAATCGAGGTCGTTTCCCTCGAGCCATTCGGTGTTTTCGTGTGAACCGATTGCTTCAACAAGGACATCGCAGGGCACGGTGGTTCCATCATCGAGAACCACGCCTTCGACTGCAGATTCGCCGACGAGGTCGGTGACGGCAGTTTTCAGGCGGAAAACGACGCCTTTCGCTTCGTGGCGGCGCTGCATCTCGGTTGCGAGTTCCGTCCCCAACGATCGTTGCATCGGGTGAATTCCGGGGGCGACAACGGTAACGTCGCAGCCCAGAGTACGTGCCGTCGCTGCCACTTCACAGCCGATGAACCCTGCTCCAACAATGACAACCCGGGCACCGGGTTTGAGGTCGGCGCGGAGCGCGATGGCATCGTCGAGCGTTCGCACCGCGTGACGGCCTCGCAATTCGCTGTTCGCAACACTCAACCGTCGAGGACGCAGCCCCGTCGCGATGACGAGTGCCGAATAGGGATGAACATCGCCATTCGCATCAGTCACCACGTTGTGTTCAAGATCGGCGGACTGTACTCGAATGCCAAACACCCAGTTGACGTCCGCCGTTGATTCGCGCTGTTCGAACGCGACCGCCTCGTGGCTCACCGTCTCGGCCAGCACTTCTTTTGACAACGGCGGTCGGTTATACGGCGCGTACGGCTCATCACCGATGACCGTGATGGGGCCGGTGTAGCCAAAGCGCCTGAACGCTTCAGCCGTTCGCAGTCCACCCATCGACGCACCAACGATGAGAACGGGGTGAGTCATGGCGTCAGTTACTCGACGATGCGAATTGCCTGCATCGGGCACACGTCAATCGCGGCCTCGACGTTGGCGCGCTCAGAGTCGTCGGCGGTTGCCGCGTACTCGAGCTTGTCGTCGTTATTGAGTTCGAAGACGTTGGGGGCTTCAAACACGCACTGGCCATAATGCTGGCATTTGGTCATGTCGACGTCGATCTTGATCATTTTTTCTCCTCCACTGTTGACGGGTAAAGGTCTTTAGACGGGGTGCGGATTCCGCGGAACTCCCAGTCGCCACCCATCGCGGTCGATACGACCTCTTCGCTCTCAGTCGGTTGGGCTCCGACATCGGTGCGGATGGGAGTCGGCCCTTCGACGATG
>JBIIAK010000123.1:0-3316 GCA_044239945.1 Microbacteriaceae bacterium | reverse complement strand
CCCGAAACGGCAACCCCTGATCCGATGGGTTCCGACCTCTGGGTTGAACAGTTTGAGGGGGAAAAAGCGTTGTCGGCTGACGTCACCACGCCCAAAGGGAATCTCATCCTGATTGCGACAAACGGCGAACTACCTGCCCCGAAGACGATTACTATCACCTGGCAGATGGACATCGACCGCTCTGTGCCCACCACTCTGTTCTATGGCGGACTTGGCATCGCCCTGGTTGGCGGCATTTTCTATTATCTGGGTTGGTTGAGTGACCGTCGCAAGCATCGACACCGACAGGGCCGGATGCCCAAAGCTCCGCGCCCACCGAAGTGGCGACCCGGCAGGCAACAGCTCGAGCCACGGCGTCGAGGGGGCCGACGTGCGCTTCCGTTCATCGCCTGGGGACTTGCTGTGCCCGTGATGCTGTCCGGTTGTTCTGTTTTTCCGAACTTTATCGCCGAACCTTTGCCAGTCGTCAAAGTCTCACCGCGCGGAGTCGCCGTCACTGCCGAACAATTCGATCGCATCCTCGGCGAAGTCGTCGCAACACTAGAGATGGCAGACGAGCAAAGCGCGGAGGGCATCGCGGCAACTCGACTTGATGGGGCCGCTCTTCGGTTCCGCTTAGCCCAATACACGGCACGTGCTGACGGTAAAGACCTGGCTGAGATCTTCGCGATTCCGGCGGGCAAGGTACGTCTGCTCCTTCCGCAGAAAACAACCACGTGGCCTCGTTCAGTATTTGCTGTAATCGATGACGCAAAAAACGAGGACGCCCCATCGGTTGCCGTCGTGATGACCCAGAATTCCCCGCGCGAGAACTACAAGGTGAACTACACCATCGCGCTGGAGCCCGGCGCGAAGATTCCGTCCGTTTCGTCACCCGAATCGGGGGCCGCCGTCTTGTATGGTGAAACCGAGTTGCTCAGTGTGACGCCCGCTCAAGCCGTCGAACACTATGGCGATCTGCTTAATCTGGGCAATAAGAGCGCGTTCGCCGATGATTTCGACAGCGACTCACTTCAGACGCAGATTGGTGCCGCCGCGAAATCGAAACGGGTCAAAGAACTCGGACAAACAGCAACATTTACGTGGAAGGACTCGATCACTGACGATGTGCCGCTTGTGTTCGCCACCGCCGAATCTGGCGCACTGATGATGGTCACGCTTCAAGAAAAAGAAATCGTCAAGCCAGCAGTGCCGGGCGCGGCCATTACTGCGACAGGCGCGGTAAAAGCTCTTGCCGACATCACGAGTTCGATGACTGGCATCGAAGCGGATTACCAATATCAGTTGTTGTTCTACGTGCCGTCACTCGGATCGACAGAAAAGATTCGCTTGCTCGGATATTCGTATGCGTTGACCTCAGCGCGTAAACTCCCCTAGCAACCGACGTTTACCGAAAGGGGTGGTCTGCGATGGCGTATTTCGACTACGCGGCCACTTCACCGATGCACGAAGCGATTATCGAAGCGTGGACGAATGCAGTTCACGTTCGCGGAAACGCGTCCGCCACCCACCGCGACGGGCAACGTTCGCGGCTCATGTGGGAAGAAGGCCGAGACAAGATCGCCGCGGCAATCGGTGCACTTCCCTTTGACGTCACCGTCACGGGGAGCGGCACCGAAGCGATTAACCTCGCCATCAAAGGGCTGTTCTGGGGTCGGAACGGGACCCCGGCGTCGCGTGAGGTGGGCGCCCCGTTGCCACGTCCGCGCATCCTTACGACAGAGGCAGAACACCACGCTGCGCTCGATGCAATCCACTGGCTGGTCGAAGCGGAAGGCGCTTTCGTTGACTTTGTTCGTGTAGATGACACCGGAACCATTGACTTGGGTGATCTGGAAGCGAAACTCGACGACGACGTCGCCCTGATGACGACACTGTGGACCAACAACGAGGTCGGGACAATTCAACCGGTGGCCCAGATTGTCGCGCTCGCAGAGGCGGCCAAAGTCCCCGTGCACCTCGACGCAGTCGCGACCCTGGGTTACACGCCGATTGATTTCGCACGCAGCGGGCTCGCCGCCCTCAGTGTTTCGGCCCACAAAATCGGTGGTCCGGTCGGTGTGGGAGCGCTCGCAATGTCGCGTTCGTGGCCTATCGTCCCGCTGATTCACGGCGGATCGCAACAGCGATTGCGCAGCGGTTCCCTCGACGCGGCCGGAGTATTTGCCGCCGGCGTCGCCGCGGAACGTGCCACCGCGGATATCGCGGCAAACGCCGCCCGGCTGTCCACCCTGCGCGATCGACTCTTGACAGGAATTCGGGCGACCATCCCGACGGCGATTGTGCGCGGACATGAGACCAATCGAACCGCGGGGAACGTGCACGTGACGGTGCCCGGCCTCGATTCTGTGTCGGCGCTGTTTTTGTTGGACGAAGCCGGTCACGCGGCAAGTGCGGGAAGCGCCTGCCAGGCCGGTGTCCAGTCGCCATCGCACGTTTTGCGCGCCATGGGAATCGCCGACTCAGAGGGTCCGTTGCGGTTCACGCTCGGGCTCGAGAACTCCGAAGCCGAAATCGATGCGCTGCTAGAGGTCTTGCCGACCATTGTCGCTCGCGCCACTCACTAACCCTCCCGACTGGGGTATTGCCTCGAGAACGTTACGCGCGGTGAGATGGGTTTCCACGAAAGACGATCGGAGCTCACTCGGTTTCCACAAACGTAGATGGTTGGGTAGAAGGTTTAAGGGTTGCTCAGGGGAGTGCGGGCACGGGCGGGAACATAAACTGGACTCATGAAGATTCTGGCGGCAATGAGCGGGGGCGTTGACTCTGCGGTCGCGACCGCACGTGCTGTCGACGCTGGTCACGACGTGACGGGCGTGCACCTGGCGCTCTCGCGTATGCCCGGGTTGTTCCGGTCGGGGTCACGTGGATGTTGCACGGTCGAGGATTCGCTCGATGCGCGCCGAGCCGCCGGGATGCTCGGGATTCCGTTTTATGTGTGGGATTTCTCGGAACAATTCACCGAGGCCGTCGTCGACGATTTCATCGCGGAATACGCCGCGGGGCGTACGCCGAACCCGTGCATGCGCTGCAACGAACGCATCAAGTTTGCAGCGCTACTGGACAAGGCAATCGACCTGGGGTTCGACGCGGTTGTCACCGGACATTACGCGAACGTGACGACCGCCGCGGATGGCACCCCTGAACTGCACCGCGCGAGTGCGTGGGCGAAAGACCAGTCTTATGTGCTTGGCGTCTTGACCACCGACCAGTTGCGCCACGCGATGTTTCCGTTGGGGGATACCCCGAGTAAGACGCTGGTCCGCGAAGAGGCCGAACGCCGTGGGTTGTCTGTTGCGAACAAGCCCGATAG
>JBIIAK010000122.1:0-3324 GCA_044239945.1 Microbacteriaceae bacterium | reverse complement strand
TCGCTGTTGTCGATGATGTCGTCGTGGACAAGGGCTGCGGCGTGAAAAAGTTCGAGCCCTGTTGCAAGATCAACGACCCGATGCAGTTCGGCGTGGTTGTCAGGGTCAACTGACACATCGCCGAAAGTTACCGCCGCGCGCCAGCCCCAATAGGCGAGGCGAGCGCGGATTCGCTTTCCGCCATGAAGGAAAGATTCGGATACCGAGGTGAGGGCATCCGCGTCGTCCGCAATCTCAGGGATTTCGCGATGCGACCGCGCGACGACGTCTCGAAGATTTTCGGCAACTCGGTCGATGAAGGATAATGGGGAACTCACGGTTCCACACTAGCGAAGCACGCTTTACACTGTTACTAAGTGAAGGAGTGAAAATGGCCTTTTCCGATGAAGAACGTCGGGTCCTTGAAGAGATGGAGCGACAGCTCTCTGGCACGAATGCCGATGTCGTTAATACCTCACCTCGCCGAGCCAACCCGACGTTGATTACGATTGGTGTTCTTGTTCTTGTTGCCGGCGTTGGCGGATTGCTCGCTGGTGTTGTCCTGCAGCTTCCGTTGGTCGGTGTCGCAGGTTTTGGAGTGATGATGGTTGGGGCCATGTTGACAGTGAATCGTCGCGGAGAGGTTCGCCCCGCATCAAAGCCTCGCTCGGAATCAAAGCTCGCCGATCGTTGGGAGCGCCGTCTCGACGGCGAACTCTAAACTTTAGTTCATTCATCAGACCCGGCTACGGTCGGGTTTTTTGTTGCGCCCAGATTGTGGGTGCGCGACACGAAAAGTGGAAATTTCTACACAAAGTGGAGTAGAGTGGGGTAAAGTGGAGCAAAATGGAGTAAAGTGAATGTAGTGGAGCGAGTTAGGCAGAAAGGAGGCACCCATGTTGCTCGGAACGTATGAACCGAAACTTGACGACAAGGGCCGCGTCATCCTTCCTGCCAAATTTCGCGAGGAACTCGCTGGTGGCATAGTCCTCACGCGTGGTCAAGAGCGTTGTGTTTACGTCTTTCCGCGTGCAACATTTCAGGGACTGCTCGAATCAGCCTCCTCGGCACCCATTTCGAGCAAAGTCGCGCGCGATTATTCGCGTTTGCTGTTGTCGGGCGGAAGCGACGAGACACCGGACAAACAGAACCGGGTCATGATTCCCGGACAACTTCGCGAATACGCCGGGCTCGGTCGCGATCTAGTCGTTATCGGCGTGGGAAGCCGCGCCGAGATTTGGGCCGCTGATGCGTGGGCCACCTATTACGCCGAAAAGGAACAGGCCTACAGCGACACAGAGGAGGAGGTGATTCCGGGACTTTTCTAGCCGCGATGATGCGACTCCCTGCCGCCCCTGAAGTACTTCCCCACGGCAGGCAGCGGAAGGGAATCGGATCATCGCGACCACCGGACACACTATGAATACTCCGACACACACGCCCGTAATGCTCGAAGAGTGTCTCGACGTTCTCGCACCTGTTATCTCTGCACCTAATTCTGTAGTTGTCGACGGAACACTCGGACTCGGTGGACACAGTGAAGCAATACTCAATCGCTTCGCCAATGTCACGTTGGTGGGCATCGATCGAGACACGGTTGCGATTCGACTCGCGAATGAGCGGCTAGCAGAATTCGGACCGCGATTCGTCGCCGTTCACACCACGTACGACCGTATCTCTGATGCTCTCGCGACCGTTCAACGCACAACGGCAGACGGCATTCTGCTTGATCTCGGAATTTCATCAATGCAGATTGATGAGTCCGATCGCGGCTTCGCCTATGCGTTTGATGCGCCGCTCGACATGCGAATGGACCAAACAACGGGCCAGACCGCCGCCGACATCCTTCGAGAATACGACGAGGGAGAACTCATTCGTATCTTCCGCGACTACGGTGAAGAAAAATTGGCACCACGCTACGCACGCGCCATCGTTGCCGACCGACGCGAGCACCCGATTGTCCGCAGCGAACAGTTGGTGCGGATTTTGAACAACGCCACACCTTATGCGCTGAAGAACGCCGGCCACCCGGCGAAACGGGTATTCCAGGCGTTGCGCATCGAAGTCAACGGGGAACTTTCCATCCTTCGTCGAACCATTGACAATGCCCTGTCAGCGCTCGCTGTCGGAGGACGCCTTCTCGTCCTGTCGTATCACTCGCTAGAAGATCGCATCGTCAAGGTTGCGTTTGCCGCGGCGAGCACGTCCACCGCACCACACTCTCTTCCCGTCGTTCCCGTTGCGCTTCGCGCTGGATATCGATTGGTGTTTTCCGGCGCGCGAACCGCCAGTGTGGACGAAATTTCTCGAAATTCTCGCGCTGCATCAGTCAAGTTTCGCGCTATCGAACGATTGGACACGGCCGCATGAGCACGTTGACCCACGCCAGCTATTCGACACAATACGCAACGCGGCGTCCGACGGTGTCGAGCATGCCACGATCGGTTCCGCGCCTGCGACCCGTTTCGACGGTTCGTGCTCTTCCAACGCTGACAACAGCCGCAAAGATTCGCACGATCTTCTCTGGCCGCAACGTCACCATAATTGTTGTATCCATCGTGCTCCTCATCGTCGGGAGGCTCTTTTTGACTGTTGCAATCGATTCCAATGCATACGCCATCGCTGCCAAGGCGAAAGAGAGCCAAAATTTGGGGCGAGACGCACAGCTCATTGGCGAACAACTCAACGTTCTCAATTCACCACAACACCTTTCGACCGTCGCCCACAATCTCGGCATGATCTCGAATTCCCGCCCTGCCTACCTTCGCCTCAGTGACGGCAAAGTTTGGGGGGACCCAAACGTCGTCCAGCGTGGGTCGATCGACCAGATAAACATCGCCAACTCGCTTGAGGCCACGCTTATCCCGGCGTCAACCGCTCGTGGCGTGGCATCAATAGACCAAGTATCGGTTGGGGCAGACTCGGTCAAGACAACCACGACTGTCACATCGACGTCAGGAATACCTGCGCCGAATACTCACTAAAGCTGATCGAGGAGGAGCGGAAGGAATGGATCGTTCCTCAGATTTTTCTCGACGGATCGGCTTCCTACTCGTAGCCGTTTTTCTCGTGGCGTTGTTCTTTGTGGGACGGTTGATTGTTATTCAGGTTGTTGACGCGGAAAAGCTCAACAGCGAAGCAGAGTCACACCGCACCATGTCCCGCATCCTCTACGGAGTTCGAGGCGATGTTGTCGATGCGAACGGTGTGGTTCTGGCCGCAACCGTGGAACGATATGACATCACCGCGTCACCTCGATACGCCGTAGACTTTGTTCGCGACGATGCGCCGGTCACCGTCGAGCAAGCTCTCGCGGAAATCGCCGAGATTACGGAAACTAAGGTC
>JBIIAK010000121.1:0-3336 GCA_044239945.1 Microbacteriaceae bacterium | reverse complement strand
GTGGGTGACCTTAATCTGGTCGGCGATCTGGGGAAACATCTCTTGCAGGGTCCGGGTCAGATGATCGAAGACTCTGTCCACGCGGTCGTATTCGGGCTTGATGGACGAGCCCCAGTGATATCGGGCGCCGCGCCCCCCGAACGCGAAACGATTGTCCGCGGTGCGTTGACCGTAAATGACGAGGTGGCGCCCATCCGAAAACGTGTGACCGTGTTCGATTTTGAGCTCTTTCCATACTTTTTCTGGAAATGGTTCCGTCGCAATCATGAGCGAGTACAGCGGAAGGATGCGGCGGTGTGTCTGTTTGATGCTCGCACCGTAACCTTCGGTTGCGTTGATGATGTGTTTCGCGCGAACGGTTCCTCGGTCGGTCTGCACCACGCCGGACTTCCAGGACGTCACGGTCGTCCGCTCGACGATGCGTGCGCCGCGGGACTCGACCAGTTTTGCCATCTGGTCAACAAGTTTCGCGGGGTGTAGCCGGGCGCAGTCGGGGGTGAAGGTCGCTCCACGCGCACCTCCGGCAGCAACCCGGCCGGCGTCCCACCACTCCAGCTTGTCAATTCCGAGGGACGTGGTTTCCGCCACTTCCTTACGGAGTTCTTTTTCCTGAAGAGCACTACGAGCGTAGACGATTGTTCCTTTGTGGACCCAGTCGCAGTTGATTTTTTCAGCTGCGACAACTCGTCCAATTTCGCTAATGGTCTCGACCATTGCATTACGCAGAGCCTTCGCCCGACCAAAGCCATAAGTCTTGACCAGCGACGAGGTCGACTGTGGGAACAGCGCGCTGGCCCAGCCTCCGTTTCGGCCACTCGCCCCGAAACCCGCGACGTTCTTGTCGATCACGATGATCGATAGGTCGGGGTTGCGCTTCTGAAGGTAGTAAGCGGTCCACAAACCCGTTAGGCCGGCCCCGACGATGGCGACATCTGCTGTCGCGTCACCGTCGAGGGTCGGTCGTGGGGAAAGGTCGACCGCCTCATGCCAAAACGAGACGGATTCCATTATTAGAGGAGCTTCGTCGCGCCGACCAGAACCTCGCGGAGGATCTGTTCGATTTCGTCGAACTCGGGCTGCCCGATAGTGAGCGGGGGAGCGAGCTGGATCACGGGGTCTCCTCGGTCGTCCGCGCGGCAATAGAGGCCCGCGCTGTACAGCGCCTGTGACAGGTAACCGCGCAACAAGCGCTCAGCTTCTTTGTCATTGAAGGTTTCCTTGGTGACCTGGTCCTTGACGAGCTCGATGCCGTAGAAGTAACCGGCGCCGCGGACGTCACCAACGATCGAGATGTCTTTCAACTTTTCGAGCGTCGACTTGAACGCCGGTGCGTTCCGACGGACGTTTCCGTTGAGGTCTTCTTCTTCGAAGATATCGAGGTTCTCCATGGCGACAGCGGCGGAAACAGGGTGCCCACCGAAGGTGTAACCGTGGTAGAACGCGGTCGTTCCGTGCTTGAAGGGCTCGTAGATACGATCCGAGATGATTGTTGCACCGATGGGTGAGTAACCCGAAGTCATTGCCTTCGCACACGTGATCATGTCTGGAACGTAGTCGTACGCGTTGCAGGCGAACATTTCACCGATGCGTCCGAACGCACAAATGACCTCATCCGACACCATGAGGACGTCGTACTGGTCGCAGATTTCACGAACGCGCTTGAAGTAACCGGCCTGGGGCGGGAAGCATCCGCCCGCATTCTGAACCGGCTCGAGGAACACGGCCGCAACGGTTTCGGGACCTTCCATCTGAATCATGCGCTCGATCTCGTCGGCGGCCCAGAGTCCGAAAGCTTCTTCGGTCTCGGGTCCGTGGTAACCCTGTTCCTTCGCACGATAAATGTTCGTGTTCGGCACGTGAAACGCACCGGGGACGAGAGGCTCGAACGCCGCTTTGATTCCGGGGAGTCCCGTAATCGCGAGGGCACCTTGCGGGGTGCCGTGGTAGGCGATGTTGCGCGCGATTACCTTGGTCTTCATAGGCATGCCCTGAAGCTTCCAGTACTGCTTGGCCAACTTCCAGGCTGTCTCGACTGCTTCGCCGCCACCGGTCGAATAAAAGACACGGTTGAGGTCGCCGGGGGCGTAGTCCGCGAGGCGGTCAGCGAGTTCGATTGCCGAAGGGTGCGCGTAGCTCCAGAGCGGGAAGAAAGCGAGTTCTTCCGCCTGTTTCGCGGCGGCCTGAGCCAAACGCTTGCGGCCGTGGCCAGCGTTGACGACGAAGAGGCCCGAGAGCCCGTCGATGTACTTCTTGCCGCTCGAATCCCAGATGTGGTGACCCTCACCCTTGGTGATGATCGGAACGCCCTTGCCGGATTCCATTCCCGACTGACGAGCGAAGTGCATCCAGAGGTGGTCTTTCGCCATCTTTTGTAACGGGTCCTTCATGACCTCACGCTGAGAAAGGATCTTCCCTTCGGCAGGTTTTGTGACCTTTGCGACTTTTTTTGCCGCAGGTTTTGAGACCTTAGGCTTTCTCGACAATAATGTCATTGCTTTCAACTCCAATGTGTTGTGGGAACTACAGAGTTCCCCAGTTGTACTGCTGTTTCTTCAGTTGTAGATAGGTGAAAACTTCGGTGTCGACCACTCCGGGGATGGTTCGAATCGTCCCGTTGAGGAGGTCGAGTAGGTCACCGTCGTCGTTGCAGACGACTTCGGCCATGATGTCAAAAGACCCGGCGGTGAGGACGACGTATTCGACCGCGCCAATCGCAGACAGCGCGTCGGCAACTACGCGGGCGTCACCCGTCGTGCGGATGCCAATCATGGCCTGGCGGTTGAACCCCATTTGGATCGGGTCGGTGACAGCGACGATTTGCATGACGCCCGATTCAATTAATTTTTGAACCCGCTGGCGGACCGCGGCCTCGGACAGGTCGACCGCTCGACCGATATCGGAATACGATTTGCGTCCGTCAATCTGCAGTTGTTCGACGATTGCGCGCGACACATCATCGAGTGTCGACGGACGCGCGTTGATGACCATGAACTGATTCTGACGGTAAAACAGACAAAAATCAAGTGATTCCGTCGCGAAACACCAAATTGACTGCGGAAATTCGAAGAATTTGTGCTGGAAACTACGGCGTTGAGTGATTATTGTGGAGGCATGACTAAAACATTGAAGAACTTCATCAACGGTGAACTCGTCGACTCGCGCGGCAAGGACACCATCGACCTCGTCGACCCCGTTACCGGAGACGTCTACGCGAAGTCGCCTGTCTCGAACGACGCTGACGTCGATTCGGCTTACCAGGCGGCCGCAGCAGCGTTCGAGGGGTGGGGCGAGACGACTCCGAGTGAACGTCAAAAAGCGCTCTGGCAGATTGCCGAT
>JBIIAK010000016.1:0-11289 GCA_044239945.1 Microbacteriaceae bacterium | reverse complement strand
TCACAAACTCAGTAGCCCCAGTGATAACGGGAACAGCGTCCGTCGGGTCGGTTCTGACCACCACGCAAGGCACGTGGTTGCCGTCACCCGATTCCGTCACATACCAATGGTTTAGGGGCAGTTCGGCAATTCCTGGTGCAACGAACTCGACGTACACTCTGGTGATCAGAGACCGCAGTAAGAAAATCACCGTCCGCGTGACGGTCGTCAAAACTAACTACACGACGACGACAAAAACTACCGCGGGCGTTCAGCCCTCCTAGAGCTGCGCGTGCCTTGCCCATGGAAGTGTCTAGGCTGAATACATGTCAAAGGTCCTCGAGTCTCTCCCAATCGGCGAAAAGGTCGGCATTGCGTTCTCTGGCGGGCTTGACACCTCGGTTGCCGTCGCCTGGATGCGCGAAAAAGGGGCGACCCCCTTCGCCTATACCGCAAACCTCGGTCAGTACGACGAGGACGACATCGACTCGATCCCCGACCGTGCGATCGCTTATGGCGCTGAGCTTGGGCGACTAATCGATTGTCGGCAGTCGCTCGCCGAAGAGGGTCTCGCCGCTATCGCGTGTGGCGCGTTCCACATTCGTACTGGCGGAAAGACTTATTTCAACACCACTCCCCTTGGACGAGTTGTCACCGGCACACTGTTAGTTCGTGCGATGCGAGACGACGGAGTCGAAATCTGGGGAGACGGCAGCACCTACAAGGGAAACGACATCGAACGGTTCTACCGCTACGGGCTGCTCGCGAACCCCAATCTGCGCATCTACAAGCCATGGCTGGACGCTGACTTCGTCAGCGAGCTTGGTGGTCGTCGTGAAATGTCAGACTGGTTGACAGCCCGCGAGCTTCCCTATCGCGCTTCGCACGAAAAGGCCTATTCGACCGACGCGAACATGCTCGGTGCAACGCATGAGGCAAAAACCCTCGAACACCTCGACACGTCACTTGAAACCGTCGAGCCGATTATGGGTGTCAAATTCTGGGATTCATCTGTCGTGATTGAACCCGAAGACGTGACGATCACTTTCCGCCAGGGTCGTCCCGTCGCGATTAATGGCAAAGACTTCTTGAGCGACGTCGTCGGCGTGATCATGGCAGCGAACGAAATCGGCGGTCGACACGGACTCGGGATGTCCGACCAAATCGAGAACCGCATCATTGAGGCAAAGAGCCGCGGCATCTATGAAGCGCCCGGCATGGCGTTGCTGCACATCGCCTACGAACGTCTTCTGTCGGCCATCCACAACGAAGACACCATGACTGCGTACGCCACCGAAGGTCGCCGCATGGGGCGGTTGTTGTACGAAGGTCGCTGGCTCGACCCGCAGACACTCATGTTGCGCGAGTCGCTAACCAAGTGGGTTGCTTCTGCCGTCAATGGTTCGGTCACGCTGCGCCTTCGCCGTGGGGACGATTACACGATCGTGAACACCGAGGGCGACGACTTCAGCTACCGCCCAGAGAAACTCTCTATGGAGCGTACCGGCGACGAAGCGTTCGGCCCGACCGATCGCATTGGTCAACTCGCGATGCGAAACCTCGACATCCAGGACACGCGCGCCAAGCTCGACCTGTATCGCCAACAGGGACAAATCGAGGGTGGACAATTCGATCTGGCCTGATTCGACGGGGAGGCCTTGGGTAGGCTGAACAAATGGCAACGACCGACTTTCTCAATGACAAGCGCTACATTGTGTGGCTCGACCTCGAAATGACGGGTCTAAACATCAACACCACCGAAGCGGGCAAGCGCGATGACGAGATCGTGGAAATCGGCGTCATTGTGACCGATGGCAACCTCGTTCCCCAAGACAAGGGACTTCAACTCGTGATCAAACCGACCGACGCCGCCATGGCGAACATGGGCAGTTTCGTTCGAAACATGCACGACAAGAGCGGCCTGCTGCCCTTGATCAAGGACGGGGTGTCTGTATCCCAGGCGGAAAAACAAGTCCTCGAATACATCAAACAACACGTCCCCGTTCGTCAAACCGCACAAATGGGCGGTAACACGATTCACATGGATCGTCGATTCTTGGCAAAATACATGCCGTCGGTCGAAGACTGGGTGCACTATCGAAATGTCGACACCTCGACCATCAAAGAAGTCCTGTATAGATGGTTCCCCTACGTTGTCGACGCAGCCCCCGAAAAAGTCGGCAATCACCGTGCGCTTGCGGATGCGATCGAGTCGATTCGCGAGCTCGCGTTTTACCGCGAACTTCTGTTTAACATGGATTCCATTCCCGCGGACAAGCTCGATGCAGCCAAGAAGTCCGCCACTGATGCCTGGGCAGAATTACTGGCATAATAGAGAGGTCGCGTTTCGACGCACATGGTGGCTATAGCTCAGTTGGCAGAGCGTCTGGTTGTGGTCCTGAAGGTCGCGGGTTCGAGCCCCGTTAGCCACCCACCGTAACCCCCCCCCAGAATCAGGTTCGCACGACGACCGTCGCCGTTCCAATCGGGTCGTTATGCGCAATGTGATCGTTCACCTGCGCCTCCCATGAGTCGTAATGGTCAACGAAAGCGTCCCGGTCACGATCGAACAGCCGTGACATTCGGACAGCCTCGTCACACTCCACCCACAACACCGACGATGCGAGTGCTCGCGACTGCTGTGTGCTAACGCCACAACCTTCGATAACCACCACGTCCGCAGGACGGACTTCCACAATCACACCCGCTGCGTCGTCGGCCCAATCCCATGCATGAAACTGGCCGGACAAGCCCCGCGCGAGAGGCGCCAACACGGTTTCGATCACCGCATCGCGACCAGTCGCCAAACCGCCCCAACCGTGATACGCATCGTCTAGGTGGACCAGAGTCGCGTCAAGCGTGTCGGCAACACGAACCGCAAGTCGCGTTTTACCCACACCACTTTTGCCGTCTATCAGGATGATGTGCGGTCTAGGCGATGGCACTGTTCCACATCCCGAGATACCCAACCACAATCATTGCCGACAATCCGATAACGACAGAACCAGCAATCAGAATCCAATCGCGCATTCCCAGGGGTCGATAAACACTCCAAGTTCGATTTAATCGAGAAAACCCTCGTATCTCGGCAACGTCGCTCATGCGAACAGCGCGTCGAATCGCAATCACCAAAGTCGTCAAGGCGACAGCGAACGGTGTCGGGGCACGGCCGTTTGCCCGGCGAGCTTGACGAGTTTCGTCGAGGTCAGATGAGATCACGGGAATCAGCCTCAAGGCAATCAGTGTCGCCAACGCGACGCGGTCGGGCAGGATTCGTTTGACTGCACAACTTGCCAATACTTCGTGAGCAGAAATCGCCCCCGCGACAAGAAGGGCTGGAAGTGCAATCGCAAGGATGCGCAACATCGAGGAGCTTGACGTGGCGATTGACCCTTCGCTGATGTGCATCAGCCCCCACTCGAAAAGACTGGCCCCGCGATGCGTTCCATACAAAAGAGACGCAATCCCCACTGTCCCAACAGCAGCGGCCAACACAATCAATGACGTTTTGGATGGCAATTTGATGACACTAGAGGTCGTGGTCGCGATAAACACGAGCAACGGCAACCCCAAGATGACGGGCATCCATGGGTCGACGCTCCATATGAGTGCGAATGCGGGAACAGCACTGGCAACGATGAGTGCCAGCGAGTGTGGGCGGCGGGCGGTCACAGGGTCTCGCCTAAGTGGATAACTCGATGCGCGAGCGAGCGCACGAGTAATTGATCGTGGGACGCGAGCACAATCGAACCACCCCCATCGAGGTAATCCCGAAGGCGATCGAGAAGGTCGTGCCACGAGTGTGCGTCTTGACCGAAAGACGGTTCATCCAATAGCAGAATTCGAGGTTCGCGCGATAACGCAGCCGCGATTGCCAGTCGGCGGCGCTCTCCGCCACTCAAACTCTGCGGGTGACGACGGTCCATGCCCCGCAAACCAACCGCAGCGCGTTCGTGAGCGGGTGCTTCATCACCCACTGTTCCGTTTCCGAACCCGTACGACGGGTTCTGGAGGACCGACGACGCAAAGGTCACGAGAGTGCGAGCGGGAAGCCGGTGTGGCTCTAGGCTTTCATCCCGGTATTCCACTTTTCCACTGTGCGGGGCAATCAATCCGCCGAGCACCCGGAGTGCAGTGGTCTTTCCCGCCCCGTTGAGTCCCGTAATCGCCACGGCCTCCCCTTCGCGCAGGTTCAACGCCGGCAACCGAAAGGATTTGGCACCCTCCGCTCGACACACGACGAGCTTTCGCGTCGTGAGAACCGTCTGGGCACCGCGCTGACGCGCGTTGGGTTTGGTGGCCCGCGAATGACCGGGAACCCAAACTCCGAGCGCAACAAGCGCGCCTCGTTGTGTAGCCAAAACTTCATCGAGAGGCCCGTCCAAGGCAATGCGCCCATCTGCGACCACAATTATTCGATCAACGAGCTTGCGCCAAAGTTTGATGCGATGCTCGACGATTACCAGCGCTGAATCGGAATCCGTGATGACGCGATGAACCGCATCGCGAACTGTTTCCATCGAAATTCCATCGAGGCTAGCGGTCGGTTCGTCTAACACCAACAGGTCGGGACGCGATGCCATGGCCGTCGCAATAGCGACGCGCTGTTTTTCACCACCAGACAAGTGCCCGGTCGAGGATTCAATTGGGTTGGTCACCCCTGCCGAGTCGAGCGCTTCTCGAATTCGACCCTCGACTTCCGACGGATCGGACACAGCGGTCTCGGCGACAAAAGCAACCTCGTCCCGTATTGTAGGGAAAAGAATTTGTTCATCCGGTTCCTGACCGACATACGCCACCGATTTCGCTCGGTTCGCTCGAGCCCCATACTCTTGCACTGTAGAGGCATCAACCAATCCAGCAATGGCACGGACCAGAGTTGATTTGCCACCACCGCTCGGACCCGTAATCAACACCCTCTCGCCGGGGGCGATTTTCAATGAGATGTTGCGAAGCGTCTCGAAATCAGAACCGTTGAAGGCCAACGACCACGATTTGAATGACACGAGACTGCGGGACATCTCACCGTCCGAACGTTGCGAGGATGCCGGTTTTAGTCAACGCACGCACGAGCAGAACAGAGAGTCCAGCACCGAGAATCGCTCCAGACGCGGTCGCAGAAGCGATAAACACCATGGCGAATTCAGGACCCGTCCCGGGGTACCAGTAAAGGTATTCAAGTGTTCCCTGAACCAATCCTCCGAAAGCGCCCGCCGTTGCAGCGACAAAAAAGTCCACCTTGTTGCGACGCATGAACCGGAAACCGAGCTCCATTGCCAGCCCCTGGGCGAATCCCAAAATCAGAACGGTGAAACCCCACTGATTTCCAATAATCGCCGAAACGGAAGCTGCAATTACTTCACCAAGGACGGCGGCACCCGGTCGTCGCACCACCAACGCCACCAGCAGTCCCCCAATTAGCCAGACGCCGCCGAGGATCCCGACAAACCCCGGCGTGAACCCCGCGAGAGTCAACGACAATGGCGCATACGCCGCGTTCCACGCGACGAAAATCACACCCGATGCAACGGCCAAAACCGCGGCGACTATGAGGTCGACGGTTCTCCAAGCGGTAAACGTATTACTCATGGTGGTGCACTTTCTGTCGTGTGCACGGGGTGAAACTGTCTTCCCAAGCCGGCATTACCCAACTGGTATGACGGTCGAAGCTTTTGCTTCCTCTCAGCCCTTTCGAGCTCCCGTGATGCTCATCATCCTATCGTGCTGAATTAGAGTGAGTCCATGCTCGAATTTCTCTCGGACCCTGGGATGTGGGTTTCCCTCGCCACGTTGACTGTTGTGGCACTGAAATCGACAAAGCCTTCATCTATGGCCCGATGGCGTTCTCGGTGATCGTAGAAGCGCTGAATATCACCTACAAGAATCGTGAAGCGAAACGCGTCAATCACGGAACGCCACCGGTTAACCTGCGTGATTCGATTGCCCCTAAATCCACCCCGCGAAAGTCGACGACGAAATCGCTCGCGGCGAAGAAACCCGGCACCCGAAACTAGGTCGAATTAGGACTTTCGAATCGCCCGGCTGATCCGTTTTCCCCAGTGCATCGTCTTGACAATGGGGTAAACCGCCATGAACGCCGCTGCGGGGACACGCAGTCTGCGGTCGGGAATGCCGTGGTGGTTGTAGGTCCGATCAAATCGCATGAGGTACGACACCATATCCGACGGGCTGTCATCCATCCGACGCAGCGACATTCCCGCAATGACGCGCGGGGCATAAACGATTTTTAGTCCGGCCCGGTGAACGTGGACAGCGAGATCTAAGTCCTCGTGCATCAGGTCCTCTTCGTCGGCACACGTTTCATCACGAACGGTGAGCCACGCCGCGCGGGTCATCCCCATGTTCGACCCAAACAGAAACTTGTAGTCCCGCACCAGTTTGAACATTGCTTTGCGCATCGTGTCATCCGCAATTCGGCCAAAACGGCGGAACGGAAATTCGTAATAAATCACGGGGCCCGTGATTGCGGCGACGGTTGGATCCGCGAAGGCTTTGGCCGTTTCCTCGACCCAGTTTGGCTCAACTATCGAGTCCGAGTCGATGCGCCCGATAATGTCTCCTGTGGCCGCGTCGAAACCTTTGTTTCGTGTCGGCGTAATTCCCTGCGAATCTGCTTGCTCGATCAGGATGAGGGGTGCGTCAGGATAGAGCGATTGCGCCTCACGAACAATGGCGACAGTTTTGTCTGTGGACTTGTTGTTGACGACGATGATTTCGTGTGCCGGAACGGTCTGAGCGATGCACGCCTCGAGGCACGGCAGAATCGTTTCTTCCTCGTTATAGGCGGGAATGACAATGGAAACGCTCTTCACGATGTCCTTTCACGAACGGTCGTCTGAAAAGTCTATCGGTCGGCGTGACCGTGCCCCGAGCGCAAAAACGTTTCGGGGGCAAACGACAAATGTTCTTAATCTTGTGTGAGATTCAATAAATCTGCGCTAGTGTCAAATAAGTCAAACATCACTCTCAGGCAGGTCTGAGACACAGGGATGGTGACCTTGGTGGGCGAAGTACGACCCATCAAACAGCAAGGAGCGCAGCATCATGGCCACAGGCGTCGTGAAATGGTTTAACAATGAAAAGGGTTATGGTTTCATCACCCCCGATGAGGGCGGTCCCGACCTCTTCGCACACTTCAGCTCGATCGAGACCGATGGTTTCAAGAGTCTCGCTGAGAACCAGAAGGTCGAATTCGAGGTAGCACAGGGCGACAAGGGCCCTCAGGCGGCACACATTCGCCCCCTCTAAGTCTCGACTTACGCTACGGCGCTTCTCTCACGAGAGGCGCCGTAGTTCTTTTAAGACCTACTTCGAAAGACGGGGAACGATGTACAGCGGAATCATCCATGCAAAGACCGCCATCAGAACTCCGGCCCCGAAGATTATTGCTTCGTAGCCCGGAACCTGGAACGCGAACGACATCACGGGGAATGACCCGAGGAAGATTACGCCAGTGAGAATGTTCAAAAAGATGTTCATAATGCTCCTAGTGTAATCCGGTTAGGCAGAAGCCCGTTCGATGATGAGCTCACGAACGCGTGCCGCGTCGGCCTTTCCACCCATCGCTTTCATGACCGCGCCGATGATTGCTCCTACTGCCTCGGCCTTGCCCGCCGCGATCTTTTCTAAGACATCAGGCTGGCTGGCGAGCGCGGCGTCGATTGCGGCAATGAGAGCACCGTCGTCGGACACAACCGTCAATCCACGCTTCTCGATAATCTCAGCGACGCTTCCTTCATTGGCAATCAACCCCGCGAGCGCTTCACGCGCCAGTTTGTCATTGATTGTTCCCGCATCAACGGCCGATTGGAGCTCTGCAACCTGACTCGGCGTAACGAGCGACGAAGGTTCAACATTCATCTCATTCGCGGTCCGACTCAGTTCACCCATCCACCACTTGCGGGCTGACTGCGGGTTCGCTCCCGCGTCGACCGTTTCCCGGACCTCGACAAGAAGACCTGCGTTCACAATGGACTGGAAATCGACGTCACTAAAACCCCACTCGGCCTTTAGTCTGCGGCGCTGTGCGGCTGGCGGTTCAGGAAGTGCCGCGCGCAACTCGTCAACAAGTTCTCGAGAGGGTCGAATCGGAAGCAAATCGGGCTCAGGGAAATATCGGTAGTCATCGGCATCGCTCTTGGGTCGCCCAGGCGACGTGGTACCGGTGTCCTCGTGCCAGTGGCGCGTCTCTTGGATGATTGCGGTTCCCTTGTCGAGGAGGGCCGCCTGACGCTGAATCTCATAGCGGATTGCGCGTTCAATCGATCGAAGCGAGTTGACGTTCTTAGTTTCGGTTCGAGTGCCAAGCTTTTCGTCACCGCGCGGCCGCAACGAAACATTGGCGTCACAGCGCAAGTTGCCTCTCTCCATGCGGGCCTCGGAAATACCGAGACCACGAACGATATCTCGAATAGTAGACACGTACGCACGAGCGACTTCGCCGGCTCGCGCCTCTGTCCCATAAATCGGCTTAGTCACGATTTCGACGAGTGGAACACCGGCCCGGTTGTAGTCGACTAGTGAATACTCGGCACCCTGAATACGTCCCGTCGCGCCACCAACGTGCGTCAACTTTCCGGCGTCTTCCTCCATGTGCGCGCGCTCGATCGGAATCGTCACAATGTCTCCGTTGTCGAGTTCGACCTCAAGAGACCCCTCATACGCGATTGGTTCGTCGAATTGTGAAATCTGGTAATTCTTGGCGAGGTCAGGGTAGAAATAGTTCTTACGGGCGAATCGGCAGGTTTCGGCAATCTCACAACCCAGCGCAAGTCCCAGCGAAATCGAGTACCGCACGGCTTGCTTGTTGACAACCGGCAGGCTTCCGGGGAGTCCAAGGCAGACGGGAGTCACCGCAGTGTTCGGGTCAGCCCCGAACACATTGGAAGCACTCGAAAACATCTTGGTCTTTGTCGACAGCTCGACGTGAACCTCGAGGCCGATCACCGGTTCAAATTTTTCCAAGGCCTTGTCAAAGTCCATCAGTGCATCCTTGGCCATCAGTTCACGCCTCCAACGTAGTCCGGCGTGAGTGCCGAGAAGGGTGACCCGCGGTTCGCATCGAGCAATGCTTCGATGGCCGCGCCGACCTCATAAAGTCGGGCGTCGTCGCGCGCGGGGGCCATGATCTGCAGTCCGACCGGAAGTTGGTCTTCATCCGCCAATCCGATAGGAATCGAGATTCCGGGGATGCCCGCCATGTTGACGGGAATCGTCGTGATGTCGCTTAGCCACATCGCGAGCGGGTCGTCGAGGTTTTCCCCCAGTCTCCATGCAGTAGTTGGTGCGGTCGGCGACACGAGAACATCGACCTGTGCGAACGCCGCTGCAAAATCGCGTTGGATGAGCGTGCGCACTTTCTGCGCCGAACCGTAATACGCGTCGTAGTAACCGGCCGACAGAGCATATGTGCCCAGAATGATCCGGCGCTTTGCCTCTGCCCCGAAACCAACTTCACGAGTCGCCGACATCACGTCCTCGACCGTCGGGGTTCCGCTCGGGATCACCCGCAAGCCGAATCGAACCGAGTCGAACTTTGCGAGGTTGCTAGACGCCTCGGCGGTCAGAATCAAGTAGTAAGCGGCGACCGCATATTCGAAATTCGGTGCGCTGACATCGACAATTTCCGCACCCTCCGCCGCGAGCATCGTGAGCGTCTCATGGAAGCGGGCGGTAACACCGGGCTGAAAGCCGGGCTGGTCCAGCTCGTTGACAACTCCCACCCGCAGCCCCTTGAGCGATTCTCCGCGAGCTCCTCGGCGAGCGGCATCAGCAAAGGACGGCCATTCGTCCGAGATGCTCGTCGAGTCGTGGTGGTCGAAACCACCGATGATGTCGTGCAGAAGTCCAGCATCGAGAACCGTGCGGGTGACAGGACCAATCTGATCGAGCGACGAAGCGAGAGCAATTGCCCCATATCGACTAACGCCGCCATAGGTCGGTTTCATGCCGACCGTTCCCGTGAACGCAGCGGGCTGACGGATTGAACCACCCGTGTCGGAACCGAGCGCGAGAGACGCCTGGAAGGCGCCGACGGCCGATGCCGAGCCACCGCCTGAGCCACCAGGGATGCGGGTTCTGTCCCACGAGTTTCGCGTGATTCCATAAGCCGAATGTTCGGTCGAAGACCCCATCGCGAATTCGTCCATGTTCGTCTTGCCAAGGATTGGCATGCGTGCGACGCGCAGTCGGGCAACCGGTGTTGCGTCATACGGCGGGACCCAGCCCTCAAGAATCCTGGACCCCGCAGTCGACGGCATGTCGAGTGTGCACAGCACGTCCTTTACCGCAACCGGAATGCCGGCGAGCGGGTTGAGGGATACGCCCCCGGCTCGAGCGACGTCGACTTCGTTTGCGATTGTGAGTGCGTCATCGGACACGTGAAGAAAGGCCCCGAGATCACCGTCAGTCTCGGCAATGCGATCAAGATGGGCTTGCGTAAGTTCGACACTCGAAATCTGCCGAGACTCGAGAAGCGCAGATTGTTCCGACGCACTGAGGCGAGTCAGGTCGCTCACGCTTCCTCCCCCAAAATCGCGGTGACACGGAAGCGAGAACCGTCGTGGTCCGGTGCACCTGTCAAAGCCTGTTCAGAGGTAAGTTCGTCGGCGACAACATCGTCGCGCCAAACGTTCTCCATCGGAATCGGGTGCGACGTCGCGGGAACGTCGGCCGTTGCCACTTCGTTGACCTTCTCGACCGCACTAACAATCGCCGCGAGTTCGACCGTCAACGTGCTGACTTCGGCGGGGGTCAAGGCAATTCGGGCAAGGTTCGCCAGGTGGCGAACGGTGTCCTCGGTGATGTCAGACATGGTTCTCCGTGCGTCGGGAATACTCCAATCCTACCGAGCCAGTCCGCCCACACATTGGACGCCGACTGTTTCGGGAGGAGAATAGGGATATGCACAAAATCATCATGGGTCTTCTCGCCGCGACTGCCCTCGTCCTCGCGGGCTGTACCTCTCTGCCGGCTGAGAGTTTCGATGGGAATTGGTCACTGACGTCCGCAACCGACGCTCAGGGCACGTTGGTCGACGGTGTCGACGGCGGGACCCTAGTCACAATCGACGGTGACGAAATCTCGGGTCAAATCTGTAACAACTGGGGAGGCAACATCGCAATCGATGGCTCGTCTGTGGTCATCAGCTCGGTTTACTCCACCAAGATGGCCTGCAACAAACCTGATGGAATCATGGACTTCGAGATGAGGTTTCTCAACGACTTGTCCCTCATCACGTCAATCGAACTCGTCGACGGAGGACTGCGCCTCATGAGCGATGCGGTGACA
>JBIIAK010000120.1:0-3391 GCA_044239945.1 Microbacteriaceae bacterium | reverse complement strand
AGTCGACGGTGTGATGTCTTCGCTCGCCGAGTCGGTTCCGCCAACGCTTCGGCCGATCGTCGAGCACGTCCGCACGGCACTCAAATCTCAGGTCGATTCGCATCGCAAGGATCGACTCGTCGTTGCCGGCACCCCCAAACTCGTTCGAGCCGACATCGATTTCGCGGGATCGGTCGCGCCGGTGCTCGACGCGATTGAAGAACAAGTGACGCTATTGCGCTTGTTCGGCGAGATGCGTGCACAGGGAGACGACTCTGGAGTTCGAATCGGGCGCGAGATGTCGGATGACTTGTCTGATACGTCCATAATCTCGCATGCCTACTCGGCGACGGGAGGCGACTCGTCGCGAGTGGCGATTTTGGGTCCGACGCGCATGAACTATCCGCTGAACATGGCCGCGGTCGAGGCCGTTGCGCATTATTTGTCTCAGGTTTTGGGGGACGACGCGTAGATGGATCATTACGAGATTCTGGGAATCCCTCGCGACGCCAGCCAGAACGACATAAAGAAGGCGTATCGGAAACTCGCGCGCGAACTTCACCCCGATGTGAATTCGGAAGACGGTGCAGAGGAACGGTTTAAGGCGGTAACGCACGCCTACGACGTGCTCGGTGACGCCGAACAGCGTCGCAATTACGACATGGGCGGTCAGGCCAACTTCGGTGGGATGCCCGGCTTCGGAAACATGGGGGACGTGTTCGACGCGTTCTTCGGCGGAGGTCAATCCCGCGGTCCTCAGTCGCGCGCGCAGCGCGGAACCGATGCTCTGCTTCGTGTCGATATCGAGCTCGTGGACGTCATTTTCGGGGATGATCGTCAGATCGAGGTCGACACCGCTGTTCTGTGCGACATCTGCCAGGGGACGTGTTGTGCACCTGGCACGAGTCCGTCTCGTTGTGATGTCTGTGGCGGAAGTGGCTCTGTGCAGCGTCAGGTACGTAGTTTGTTGGGGAACATCGTTACAGCGACTCCGTGTGGTTCGTGTCGTGGATACGGAACTGTCATCGCGGCTGCGTGTCCGACGTGCGCCGGTCACGGACGCGTTCGGGCCCGGACAACCCTTGACATTCACATCCCGGCAGGTATTGAAACCGGGCAGCGCGTACACTTGCGCGGTGCTGGCGAGGTCGGTGAAGCCGGCGGTCCAGCAGGCGACGTTTATGTAGAGTTCCATGTGACCCCCTCAGACGTCTGGGCGCGTCAGGGCGATGACCTTCTCGCGACGATTCAAATCGATATGGTCGACGCGATTCGCGGAACGACCGTCACCCTCGATGCGCTCGATGGCGAGGTATCGGTTGACATCAAGGCCGGAGCGCAATCCGGTGATGTGGTCGTGGTCAAGAGCCGCGGTATCAGCCACTTGCGCGGTAGTGGCCGAGGAGACGCCAAGTTCGGTGTTCAAGTGGTCACACCGGGCAAACTCAATGCGAAGGAATCGAAACTCATCGAAGAGTTCGCGGCCCTTCGACCGGCGGCGACACCTCATCTGACCGAGCACCGCCAAGGATTATTCGCCAAACTTCGCGATCGTTTCTTCACGGTCTAATGGCGAACCTTTACTTCACTGCCACGCCTCTTGACGCATCGACCGTGCGCGTCGAATTGACCGGGGCCGAGGCCCGGCACGCGGTTCAGGTCGCCCGCATTCGAATCGGTGAAGAATTTAGCGTGTCCGATGGTCGTGGTTGGCGTGCCGATGCGGTTGTCGTATCTGCCGACAAGTCCGTTGTTGCCTGTGACGTCGACCAGGTTCGGTTTGACCCAGCTCCGGCGATTCGTTTCGTGTTGGTACAGGCTCTCGCAAAAGGCGACCGCGACGAGATGGCGATTCAGATGTCAACCGAACTAGGAGTCGACACGGTTATTCCGTGGCAGTCGGAACGGAGCGTCTCACGTTGGACGGGCGACAAGGTCGCGAAAGGAGTTGCGCGGTGGTCTGCAATTGTGCGGGAGGCATCTAAACAGGCCGTGCGCAGCCGAATTCCGACCGTGACCGACCCTGTTTCGACCGCGACTCTGTGTGGCCGAGTCCCCGAGGCGAGCTGGATTGTGCTTGACCCGCGGGCGGTGGTGAGTTTGAGTGAGTGGTTCCGATCGGCCAGCAAACCGACCACGGTCGGCGTCATCGTTGGACCAGAGGGCGGCATTACTGATGATGAAATTGCGCAGTTCGAGACCGAAGGCGCCACCCCGGTGCGACTCGACGGACCGATACTGCGAGCCTCGACAGCAGGTCCTGCCGCGATAGCCGCCATTCTCGCCCTGAGCGGTGCCTGGTAGCGCGGATAGAATGAACTCAATGAGTATTTTTACCGCCATCATCGCCCGCGAGATTCCCGCCGACATCGTCTTCGAGTCGGACACGATCATCGCGTTTCGTGACATCGCGCCACGTGCTCCGATTCACCTGCTGGTCGTCCCCAAAACCGAGGCCTATGCGAATGTTGTTGAGCTTGCCGCGGCTGACCCTTCACTTCTCGCAGAAATGGTGTCTGTTGCTCAGGGCCTTGCGCGCGAACAAGCGGACGGCGAGTTTCGACTCATTTTTAACACCGGTGCGAACGCTGGGCAGAGCGTTTTTCACGTTCACGCGCACGTACTCGCTGGTGAACTGACCGAAGGCTCCCTTGGCAAAGAGTAGCGCCGCACGCGTTGACATCGAGGTCGACGGAATTGCTATGGTCCGACTGCTCGGACCGCAGGACCGCTTTCTCTCGTCCCTCGAAGTGCGCTATCCGTCGGTCACAATCCATTCGCGCGGAAACGCCATTTCGATTGATGGCGAACCCGCCGAAGTGAACCACGTTGAAGGCCATATCCGTGAACTCATCGACATGATCGCGAACGGTGTCGACCTCGCCGACAGTGATGTCATCGAAGGCTCCACCATCACACGAAACGGAGGGAAAGTCGCCGACGTTCTTGGCGAAGCGATTCTTTCGGCGCGTGGGAAGACCGTTCGTCCCAAGACTGCTGGTCAAAAAAACTATGTAGATGCGATTGAGCACACAACAATTACATTCGGAATTGGCCCAGCCGGAACTGGTAAAACGTATTTGGCGATGGCGAAGGCAGTTCAGGCGCTACAGCGCAAAGAAGTGACACGCATCATTCTGACTCGCCCGGCGGTTGAGGCGGGCGAGCGGCTGGGATTTTTGCCCGGCACCCTGACCGAGAAAATCGATCCATACCTTCGACCCCTGTATGACGCGCTTAACGACATGATGGATCCCGAGTTGGTGCCCAAACTCCTCGCCACCGGTGTTGTCGAAGTCGCTCCTCTGGCCTACATGCGTGGTCGAACACTCAACGACTCGTACATCATTCTTGACGAGGCTCAAAACACGACGCCGCAACAGATGAAAATGTTTTTGACGCGGCTCGGATT
>JBIIAK010000119.1:0-3394 GCA_044239945.1 Microbacteriaceae bacterium | reverse complement strand
GGGAATCAACGACGACGCGAGGATGACGGTGTCACCCTTTCCGACCTCAATCTGGTGTTCCTGGTTTGCCATTCGCGACAAAACGGCCATTGGCTCGCCCTGTGACCCGGTCGACATGAAGACAACTCGGTCATCGGGCATTTCGACGGCGTCCTTGAGATCGACGAGAGTACCCGCGGGAATCGTCATGTACCCCAGTTCCGAGGCGATTCCCATGTTGCGCACCATCGATCGACCGACGAACACGACGTGGCGCCCGTTCGCGACGGCGGCGTCAATGATTTGTTGAACGCGGTGAACATGCGAGGCGAAACTCGCGACAACAACCTTGCCTTTCGCGCGGTGCATGACCTGTTCGATGACGGGCCCGATGTCGCGTTCAAGCGGTGTGAAGCCCGGGACGTCGGCGTTGGTCGAGTCGGTCATAAAGACGTCGACACCTTCCGCGCCCAGGCGGGCGAACGAGCGCAGGTCGGTGAGGCGGCCGTCGAGGGGAAGTTGGTCCATCTTGAAGTCACCCGTCGCAAGAACGAGTCCCGCCGGGGTGCGAATCGCGACGGCGAGCGCGTCGGGAATCGAGTGGTTGACCGCGACGAACTCAAGATCGAACGGTCCGACGTTGAGGCGCTGGTCGTCGGACACGACCTTAAGGTCGGGCTTGATTTTGTGTTCCTTGAGCTTTGCTTCCATGAGCGCAAGCGTCAGACGCGAGCCGTACAACGTGATGTCCTCGCGCAGGCGCAAAAGATAAGGCACCGCGCCGATGTGGTCTTCGTGCCCGTGGGTCAACACGATTCCAACGATGTCGTCGAGTCGGTCGCGAATCGGGGTGAAGTCGGGAAGGATCAGGTCGACACCGGGTTGCGTTTCCTCGGGGAACAACACGCCACAGTCGACGATGAGCAGCCGCCCGTCGAATTCGTAAACGGTCATGTTTCGACCGATCTCGCCGATTCCGCCGAGGGGAATGATTCGAAGAGCACCCGTTTCGAGCGGTTGCGGTTCACTGATGATTCGAGGCATGGCGCCTCCTTCTTGCTAAGGGGCTACGCGGCCGTTGGCGTTGAACGACGCCGACGTCATGGGCATCAAATCGACCCAGAATTGTTCCATCTTTTCCGCCACCATTTCAATTTCACGTTGGGGGAACGACGGGAAGTGTGTGCCTTCGCGCATCGTTCGAAGGCTGAGAAAGTTCATGAGCGAACGCGCGTTCATCGTGACGTACATCGAGGAATAAATGGTGACGGGCAAGACCATTCGGGCGACCTCGCGTGCCACGCCGGCCTCTAACATTCGCTGATACGAGGCATAGGCCTCGGTGCAGACGGCACGGACTTCGGCGTCGACGAGTTGAGTCTGTTCCGGTGTGCCGGGCGTGAACTCGTAGCTGCCCGTCTTTCCGACCTGAACGAGGTTTCGGTTTGCGTCGGGAACATAGAACACGGGACGTAGTTCGCGATATCGACCGCTTTCTTCGTTGTACGACGCGATGCGGTGGCGCATGAATTCGCGGAAGACAAAAATCGGCGCTTGAACATAGAACGTCATCGAGTTGTGCTCGAACGGCGAACCGTGGCGGTCGCGCATCAAATAGTTGATGAGTCCCTTGTCGCGATCGGTTGCGTCGTCGGCATTGCTTTCGAGCGACTGCTCGCCCTGAGTCGATACGCGCGCCGCAAACAACACGTCGCGGTCGTTCGCCGTAGAGCGAACGAGTTCGACGGTCACGTCGCTGCGAAACTGGACATCACTCATGCGTCCAGCCTACCGATTGCGGGCGACCTATCGCCGAGTCCACGCCCCAGGGGCTGAGAGAAGAGCGGCAACCTCGCTAGAGAGGTTTCCGGTTTCGATGTCGGCAAGGCTCATGTTTTCGAGAACGTTGCGCAGGGCGACTCGAGTCGCAATCCAGACATCGCGCAGGTGCACCGCAGCGCCCAGGTATTCGGTTTCTTCTGGCCGTTCTCCGCGAACTTCGGCAAGAGGCCCTTCAAGTGCGCGCATGACATCGGCGACACGAATATCCGCGGCTGGCTTGGCGAGGCGGAATCCCCCGTCGCGACCGCGCATGCTCTGCAGGATCCCGGCGGTGCGAAGCGTCGTAAGAACTCCGACGAGGAACTTGGTTGGAATGTCGTGCGTCTCGGCGATTGCATCACCCTTGAGCAACGCCCGCGGGTTTTCGCGTTGGGCGGCTGTCAGCTCGAGTAACGCGCGCATCGCGTAATCGACCCGAGCAGAGATGTACATATGCCCATTCTGCCCGATTTCCGGATAATTCCCCCATTTACTCTGACAATGCGGACAATTCCGATGTTACGTAACAAAACCCCTCGGGATTAGCCGTAACGGGCTCTCGTGCATACCGTGGAGACATGGAGTACGGAATCGTCGCGGGACTGCTCGTCGTGTCGACACTGCTCGGACTTCTCTGGAAGAGCCGGCAGGGTCGCGTCGTCACGCAGAGCGGTTCGACCATCTCGCTCGACTATCGCGAAGCCGGCAAGACCACAATCCTGCAGTTCACCACACCACTGTGTGCACCATGCGCCCAGTTGAAACCGCGTCTCGAAAAGATCGCAAACTTCCGCAGCGACGTTGCCTACCGGGACATCGACGCGATTGAACACCTCGACCTGGCGAACCGACTGTCGATACGGTCGACCCCCACCACGCTCATTGTGAGCCCGGAGGGCGAGATTCGGGCGCGCATCAACGGCATTGCCCCAGCCGAAACGTTTATCAACGCCATCGAAGGCACCATTCCCGTCCGTTCCGTCACTGCAACCGAGGAGACCGTCATATGAACAAGCCCACTGGAATCGACCCGCGAGGACCGCGTTTTGGCGCGACCATCACCGCCGTGCTGTTGCTCGTCACCGTGTTCATTTCGATACCCCTCGCGACGGCACCCATCGACACGGAAGCGCCCGGATACGTTTTGCTCGTCGTGCTGTCGGCAATCTTCCTCTGGGGAGCGGTCGGCGGAGTCCAACAGTCCCCCTACGGCCTGTTCTTTGCGAAGTTCGTTCGCCCGCGCCTCAAGGCTCCGGAATTCGTCGAAAGCCCCGCCGGCCCAACGTTCTCGCAAGCCGTCGGATTCATCGTGACCATAACCGGCGTCCTTCTCTATCTCCTCGGCATCCCCGCCGCCGTTCCCGTCGCCGCTGCCGCCGCGTTCGTGGCCGCGTTCCTCAACGCAGCATTCGGCTACTGCCTTGGGTGCGAGATTTACCTGTTGTTCGCCAAGCGCGGCATCACCTTTGGGCTCGAAAAAGCCGGAACGCCTCGCACAACACGAGTCGGATCAGACCACAACATCTAGACTTCAAACCACCGAAGAAAGGTGTGAGATGTCGAGTCGTCGTGCGGTCATCGCCGGTGCGTCCGG
>JBIIAK010000118.1:0-3418 GCA_044239945.1 Microbacteriaceae bacterium | reverse complement strand
ACCGGTGGGATGGCGTATCGCGATATTGCGGTGTTCTATCGAACTAATGCACAGACCCGTGCTTTGGAAGACGTTCTCATGCGGTCTGGAGTTCCCTACCGACTTATCGGCGGAACCAAGTTTTACGAGCGCCTGGAAATCAAGGACGTATTGGCTTACCTCACCGCCGTCGCAAACCCTGATGACGGACTTGCTCACCGCCGGATTCTCAACACCCCCAAGCGCGGGATTGGTGACGTCACGGAATCGACGATTCAGCGTTTTGCCGATGATAACCAGATTTCGTTCCGCGAGGCGATGCGACAAATCGAATCGGTGGGTGTCGCCGCTCGGGCCACCGCAACCGTTCGTGAGTTCGTCAACGCGCTTGACCGAATTTCGGACACGGTCGCAACCGCCAAAGTTGTCGACGTCCTCATTGCGCTTCTCGAGGTAACGGGTTATCTCATCCTTCTCAAGGAAAGCCGCGACCCGCAAGAAAACGCGCGGGCCGAGAACGTCGAAGAACTCGTCGGTCTCACCCGCGAATTCCAGGTCAAGTCCCCCGAGGGGACGCTCATTGATTTCCTCACCGAGGTCGCGTTGTCGTCAGCCGCCGACGACCTTGATGACGAATCGGGAACCGTTAGCCTCATGACCCTCCACACCGCCAAGGGTTTGGAATTCGACGCCGTGTTTATCACGGGCATCGAAGAGGAAATCCTGCCTCACCGAATTTCGGTCGCCGAGGCTGGTGGAATCCAAGAGGAACGTCGCCTGTTTTATGTCGGCATCACGCGTGCGAAAAAGAAGTTGCACTTGTCACTTGCAACGTCACGAGCGACGTTCGGCGAGATTGCGTCGTGTATGCCGAGCCGATTCCTCGCGGAAATCCCCGATTCATTGGTCGATTGGCGCGAATCGGGTCGACGATCCCTCTCGCCGTCGTTCGAGAAGCGTTCCTGGGATGCGCCGTCGAAACCGCGCACCGAATGGACTGGCGCAATCACTCGGGAGGTGCGTGACAACTCGGGACTCGAGCTCGTGACGGGCGATCGCATCACGCACGACGATTTCGGCGAGGGCCGCGTGATTGCGGTCACGGGAGAGGGCGCAAAGCGCATTGCAGAAGTTCAGTTCGACGAGGTGGGGAAAAAGAAGTTACTCATCAAAATTGCGCCTATCTCAAAGCTGTAAACACGCGCTCTGTGCGGTCGGTCGGCTCGATGTCGAACGATAGGCTGGAACACGGTCGTGAGGCATACAGTCCCGACTTTTCAGGATTTTTGTCGATTGGATGACAGTGGATCTTTACGAGTATCAAGCGCGCGACATGTTCGAAAAGCACGGGGTTCCCGTTCTTCAAGGAATTGTCGCGGACACCCCGGAAGAAGCGCGTGCCGCGGCTTCCAGAATTGGTGGACTCACCGTCGTAAAGGCGCAGGTCAAGACCGGTGGACGCGGGAAGGCCGGTGGCGTCAAGGTCGCCAAGACCCCCGACGACGCGTTCGAGGCGGCGAAGGCAATTCTTGGTCTCGACATCAAGGGCCACGTTGTCAAGCGCGTCATGGTCGCCGAAGGCGCTGCGATCGCCCAAGAGTATTACTTTTCGGTTTTGCTCGACCGCGCGAACCGTTCATACCTTTGCCTCTGTTCCTACGAGGGCGGCATGGACATCGAGCAGTTGGCGGTTGAGCGCCCCGACGCCCTTGCCCGCATCGACGTGAATCCCAACGACGGCATCACCCTCACAAAGGCGAAGGAAATCGCCGTCGCTGCAAAGTTCCCCGCTGAACTCGTCGACAAAGTTGCTCCCGTTTTCGTGCAGTTGTATGGCGTTTTCACCTCGGAAGACACCACTCTGGTCGAGGTAAACCCACTTGTCTTGACTGACGACGGCAGAATTCTCGCGCTGGACGGAAAGGTGACGCTCGACGCGAACGCCGAGTTCCGTCAGCCCGACCACGCCGCTCTTGAGGACAAGGCCGCGACCGACCCGCTCGAAGCGAAGGCAAAAGAGCACGACCTCAACTACGTCAAACTCGACGGCGAGGTCGGAATCATTGGAAACGGTGCCGGACTCGTGATGTCGACTCTCGACGTTGTCGCGTATGCAGGCGAAAACCATGGTGGAGTCAAGCCCGCCAACTTCCTCGACATCGGCGGCGGAGCCTCAGCTGAGGTAATGGCAGCAGGTCTCTCGGTCATCCTCAGTGACCCGCAGGTCAAGAGCGTTTTCGTGAATGTGTTCGGCGGAATCACCGCATGTGACGCTGTCGCCAACGGAATCGTCGCCGCCCTCGAGATGCTAGGCGATAAAGCGACGAAGCCGCTTGTTGTCCGTCTCGATGGAAACAGCGTCGACAAGGGTCGCGAGATTCTCGCCGCCGCCAACCACCCGCTCGTCACCCTGGCGACCACGATGGACGACGGCGCCGATCGCGCCGCCGCACTCGCAGCAAAGTAAGGATTAGAAGAATGTCGATTTTTCTCACCAAGGACTCGCGCGTTATCGTTCAGGGCATTACCGGCGGCGAGGGGTCAAAGCACACTGCTCTCATGCTCAAGGCCGGTACCCAGGTTGTTGGTGGCGTCAACGCCCGCAAAGCGGGAACGACCGTCGAGCACGGAGACGTCACGCTTCCCGTCTTCGGAACCGTCTCCGAGGCGATGTCTGAAACCAGAGCCGACGTGTCGGTTGTTTTCGTTCCGCCGGCGTTCGCAAAAGACGCCGTGATGGAAGCGATTGACGCGGCGATGCCGCTCATCGTTGTCATCACCGAAGGAATCCCGGTGCAGGACACCGCCGAATTCTGGGCGCACGCTGCGTCGAAGGGCACGAGCCGCATCATCGGACCGAACTGCCCCGGCATCATTACGCCGGGTGAAGCTCTTGCCGGAATTACTCCCGCCACGATTACGGGCGCAGGTCCGATTGGACTCGTGTCCAAGTCGGGAACGCTCACGTACCAAATGATGTTCGAACTTCGCGATATCGGCTTCTCGACCGCAATCGGGATCGGCGGAGACCCGATTGTCGGCACCACGCACATCGATGCACTCGCCGCATTCGAGGCAGACCCCGACACGAAAGCGATTGTCATGATTGGCGAAATCGGCGGCGACGCTGAGGAACGCGCGGCCGATTACATTCGTGCGAACGTCACCAAGCCCGTTGTGGGGTACGTCGCTGGATTCACGGCTCCAGAGGGCAAGACCATGGGTCACGCCGGCGCGATTGTTTCCGGTTCATCGGGAACCGCGCAAGCGAAGAAGGAGGCCCTCGAGGCCGCCGGGGTTCGCGTTGGCAAGACCCCGAGCGAAACCGCGCAGCTCATGCGCGAGGTCATCGCGGCCCTGTAACGTGCCTCGCGGGCTTGTTGTCCTCTTCACGCTTCTTGAGGCGTCGTTCGTCGTTGGACTCGGCATTTTCTTGCCA
>JBIIAK010000117.1:0-3442 GCA_044239945.1 Microbacteriaceae bacterium | reverse complement strand
CGGCGGCAGCGGCACTGAGCACTCCGCCATCTAAACCTGACAAGGCAAAGCCAAAGCCAGGGAACCGACGAGACCACCTCGATGCGATCGCCAGCAAACTCGGTGACAAGCTCGATACCCGCGTCAAGATTGCTGTGGGTAAAACGCACGGCACCATCACGATTGATTTTGCAACCGTCGCGGATCTCAATCGAATTGCTGGCGAAATCGGAGTATCAGCCGACGATTAACCGATTCGGACAGCGAGGCAATCACACAAAACGTTTCTTGCTCGTGGCAATGCGCTTTTCCAACCCTGCGCCTACGAGAGGAAATCGGCGAGATCTAGTTCGAGAGCGGGCCGTGGCTTAGCGCCTACGATGCTTTTGACGACCTCTCCGCCTTTGAAAACCTTCATGGCGGGGATGTTGAGAATGTTGTATTTGACCGCAAGGTCGGGAAATTCATCAACATTGAGCTTAACGATGTCGATTTTATCCGCGTGGTCCTCGGCGATGGCGTCCAGAATCGGAGACACGGCACGGCACGGTCCACACCAGGGAGCCCAGAAGTCAACAATCACGGGTTTGTCGTTCTGCAGAACTTCGGCTGCAAATGTCACGTCCGTCACATCACGAGCACTCATGTTCTTCTCCTCTGTAGATGGGTTAACTCTACCCGAGCACTACTGTGCGCTGGACTCAATGAAATGTTGTGCATCCATTGCGGCGACCGCCCCTGAGCCGGCAGCGATAATCGCCTGCCGATAAGTGGGATCGATCAGATCACCCGCGGCAAAAACGCCCGCGAGGTTTGTTTTCGAGGAGCGGCCATCGACTGCGACATTTCCGGTATCGGTAAGAGTCACCTGGTTCGCAACAAGGCTTGTACGTGGGTCAGAGCCAATCGCAATGAAAAGCCCATCTATGTCGAGTGTTTTCGATGACCCGTCGGCCATGGTCAATGAAAGTCCGGTCACGGTGTCTGCGCCAATGATTCCCGTCACGGCCGCGTTCGTGACAAATTGAATCTTTGGGTCAGCTTTCGCCCGAGCCAACATCGCGGGTGATGCACGGAATTGGTCGGTGCGGTGAACGAGGTACACCGTGTCCGCAAACTTAGTCAGGAATGTCGCTTCTTCCATCGCCGAGTCTCCACCGCCGACAACGGCGACCGTGCGATTTCGGAAAAACGCACCGTCACACGTCGCGCACCACGAGACGCCAAACCCGGACAGGCGTTTTTCGTCGTCAAGACCGAGGTGGCGGTATTGGCTACCCATCGACAAGATGACGGCCCTGGATTCAATAACCTCACCGCTGCCGAGCGTGATCTTCTTGACCACTCCATCAAGCTCGACAACAGTCGCGTCGTCAAACACCAATTCAGCTCCGAATCGCTCAGCTTGCGCCTGCATGCTCATCATGAGATCGGGGCCCATAACTCCGTCAGGGAAACCGGGGAAGTTGTCAACGTCCGTTGTTTTCATGAGGTCGCCGCCCATTTCGACGCTCGACGCAATGACGAGCGGTTTCAGGTCAGCTCGTGCCGCGTAGATTGCGGCGGTATATCCGGCCGGACCAGATCCGATAATGACAAGATCGCGCACAGTGTTCCTTCCAACAAAACTCGTAACTCGAGTTTATGGTCGGTTATTCCTCAGGCGACGCAGGGGAGCAATCAAATCGCGGGCCGTTGTGTCGCGCAATACCAACAGCACAGAGAGATAGACGGCACTCATTACACCCGCAATGACGACTGCCCACAGCACGGACAGCTCTATTGAGGCGGACGGCGCGGGCAACGCTTCGCGGACGATGAACCCCACACCAATCGCCGGGATGAGTGCGATCGCAAAGCGGGTAAGGGCTGTTCCCAACACTTTTCTACCGAGGTGTCCTAGACGCCGCCGGATAAAGATAACCATCAAAATTGCTTGGATGAATGTCGATACGCTCATCGACAACGCAATTCCGTTGGCGATTTGGGAAACAGGCCCGGCGCCGGCAAACAATGCTCCGATAGTGAAGATTGCCGATTGGGTTAGTTGTATGAAAAACGGCGTCCGGGTGTCTTCTAAGGCGTAAAAGATTCTTTGAAGCACAAAAACGATTCCAAACGGCACAAGTCCGATAGCGAACAACGCGATGACGTTCGCCATTCCGTTTCCCGCTTCGCCGGCGAATACACTCGCGACGAACGTTGCCGTCATCCACAACAGACCGGCACTGATGACCATGAACAACGAAATGCGAGACAGCGACTCACGAATGTCGTCCCCGAGATGATCCCAGCGCTTGTCTCGAACCGCCGTGCTCATGCGGGTGAAGTAGGCGGTCCCAAGGGATACCGTGATTACGGAATGGGGAAGCATGAAAACGAGCCAACCAAATCGAAGTACGGCGAGACCCGGCTCATCGTAAGCGGTCGCCAACGACGCGATATTGCTTTGGACTATTCCCGCAAGTTGGGTCACCACGATCATCCCGAATGTCCATGCCGCCAACTTGGTGGTCGTTCCGAGACCTACACCGCGAAAGCGGAAGTCGAGCCGAAAACGAATTGAGGCACGACCGAGAAAGCCGAACAGAGCGAGCGCTTGAACAACGACACCGAGCGTTGCCGTCCCAGCAAGGATCGCCACTTCGACGGCATCCCAGTCACCCGCAACGGAAACATTTCCCGTAAAAAACTGACCAAACCACAGCATTCCGGCAATGGCGACGACGTTATTCAGGGCGGGTGACCAGGTAAACGGACCGAAGACGCCCTTTGCATTGAGGACTTCCCCGACCAAGCTGTATGCAGCATAAAAGAAGACCTGGGGCAAACACCACCACGCGAACGCGGTTGCGAGTGCTAATTCCTCTGGACCGAAACCGTAACCACCCTCATCTGTCGTGTGCTGTGTGTACAAGCGAACAAGGAAAGGCGCAGCAGCCACCGCAACCACCGTGACGACGAGAACAACCGACATCCCCAGGGTCAGCAAACGGTTAATGTACTTCTCTCCGCCATCCTTGTGAAGTTGCGCGTTGACAATTTGTGGGACGAACACGGCACTGAGGACTCCGCCGGCAACAATGGCATACACATTGTTCGGAAGTTGGTTTGCCAACGCGAACGCATCGGCGCCGGAGCCTATCAAGCCGACCGTGCGAGCAAGAACCACGGCACTGACGAATCCGAGAATTCGGGACACGATTGTTCCTGATGCCAGCAGCATCGACGATCGGCCGATTCGATTTGTCACGAGCGCCGCCGCCGGTCACGGACTGTGCGAGCAATTCCGATTCCCAAGATGGACGCAACAATCGCAATAAACGTCACGAGAGTTATACCCTCCCACTGAGCCTGTACGTCAATCTCGACGTACACCGGTTCACTGACAGCAATTCCACCGACGGTTGTCAGCGTGGCTCGAAGCGACGTTTTTCCATTTGCGACAGAGATCATCGGGACA
>JBIIAK010000116.1:0-3447 GCA_044239945.1 Microbacteriaceae bacterium | reverse complement strand
CTCCGAAGAAGAAGCCGGCGGCCAATCCGACACCGGCCAGCAATATCGCGACGAGAGGGATGGCGAGCGGGTTGTTGAAGAAGAACCAGACGAATTGAAGTGGATACCACAAGGCAATCACACCAAGCACGGTCGCACCGACCGAAACCTGGAGGGTTCGTTTCGTCAGGTTAGAGGTGACGAACAGCATCAAAGTGCCAAGTCCGATCCCCAAGAAGGCGACTCCGATGATGCCAATCGACGGGCTCTTTAGCCACTGCGTGATGTCGAGAAGGATAAGAATCGCCGACGTCAGTGCGAAAGAGATACCCGCCGTCCGAAGTCTCAACCGAAGGTGGCCGCCGACCACCGCCTGGACCACCAGCGCGAGGACAAAGCCTATGGCGAGCGCAATCTCCCACGGGATAGCGGGATCACCCAGAAATTCGTTGAAGCGAATCGCGCCGTATTCCTTGAGCAGAACGGCCACCCAAAAAATTGGGAGCGAATAAAAGATGAAAGCGGCGAAAGTCACGGTGTAGTCATATCCGCTGTACTGCCGAAGCGCGGTCGTCATACCGATTGCGACACCGAACAAGATCGACAGGACGGTGGCAAGGATCACAAGGGACAGAGTCGACTCCATCGCATTACCCAACGCGCTGGCAACCGGTTCATCACCGCGCACCACGGACACACCCAGATTGCACTGGCCAATGACACAACTTGCAGCGCCGCCAAGCCATTTGAAGTAACGGAAGAACGGCGGTGTGTCCAGGTCCAGTTTCTCGGTGAGTGTGGCCCTCTTCGCAACCGATGCTGGGTCGTTTTGAGTACGAAGATCCTCGAGCGGGTCGCCTGAATTTGCCGTGAGCATGTAGACAATGAATGAAGCGACAAGCAACACCGCGAGCGTCGCCGCCAATCGGCGAGTGATAAAACTGAGCATGCTTTTCCTACCTACAACTTCATTGTTGGACGCCGGTAACCGTTGTGGCAATACTAGCCACTATGGTCGCGTTCGCGATGCCCCACGCAATTAAACGGCAAAGGGCCGGGCGTTTTCACGCCCGACCCCAGCCTTGATGCAGTGAATTGGTTACTGCGCTGCAGCAGCCGGTGCCCACTCCCAGAAGTTCCAGAAGTAGTTCGGTGACAGCGGGTTGTTCACAACACCGGTCGTTCCGTTGTCCCACCACGTCAAACCGGGGAACTGGAAGATCGGCAGTGACGCAGCGTCGCCCCACAGAGCAGCCTCGACGGCTGTCTGAAGTTCAACCTGCTTGGCTGGGTCGAGTTCCGTCTCGAGCGCCGACAGGTTTTCGTCAACCGTCGTGTTCGAGTAGTCCTGGAAGTTCGACGGCTTGCCGGTTCCGTACTGCTGGTCGTTACCCGTGATCGCGAGGCTGGTCGAGCTCCATGCGAAGATGACCGCGTCGTGGGGGTTGATTTCGTAGATGGACGGGTCGGTGAACTCCCAGTTCGGCTCCGACGTGTCAATCACGTTGAATCCGGCTTTCAGCGAGTTCGCCTGGATGAGTTCGAGTTCCTGCTGGCGACGTACGTTGCCAGTGGGGTACCAGAACTTGACATCGATCGGCGTCGAGATTCCGGCGTCGGAAAGAATGCCCGTCGCCTTTTCGACGCGCTCGGCGTCGGTTCCCGAATAGAAGTCCGAACCGTTGGCAGCAACGATCGCGTCGTAGTTAGGCGATCCGGGGATCGTCAACAACGAGTTGCGAAGCACAGCGTTGGGGTTCAGCGGTTTGATGATGGTGTCGAGAATCTGGTCGCGCGGAATCGTCAGCAAGAATGCTTGACGAACTGCGAGAGCCTTGGCAGCGTCTCCATCATATGTCGCGGGGTCGAACGGTCCACCGTTGTTGAAGGTGAGGTCAACGTGCTCGTAAGCAGCTTCGTCTCCACCCTCGAAGGATCCGTTCTCAAGTCCCTGGACGAGTGCGAGAAGGTCAGCCGTGGGCTGTCCCGATGCGACCTGAACATCACCGTTGTCAACAGCCTGAACTGCTGCGGTGGGGTCGGCGATCTCACGAATCGTGATGCGCTCGTACTTGGGCGAAGGACCCCAGGTGTAGAGCGGGTTCGCCACGAGAGTCACGAACGAATCGGCAACAACTTCTTCGACTCGGTAAGGACCGTTCGAGAGGAACAGGTTCTTGGCTGCACCAGTGGTCGGGTCAGTGTCCGCCGCAGTTGCGTCGGTCATCTGGTAGCCCGTGTTCCATGCGTCTGCAACAGGCTTGAGCCATGCTTCGTCGCCGGTCATTACGGCCTCAATGAGCTTCGCTTTCGCCTCGGCGGCGTCAGTTATCTCGGGGTACGCCATCATGACGGTGCCGTGTGCCGAGACGCCAACACCGAAGTTGATCTCCCAGTCGACGTAAGCCTTGTCATAGACGAACTCGAGAGACTTTCCATCGACGGTAGGAATCGTCGACGCGAGGTCATCGCGCGGCGCAGCGTGAAGGAACAGGTACTGGTCGTCGGCGTCCTTAAAGAAACCGAAACCGGCAACCCACGAGAGGAGCATGTCGGCACCGTCAACCGCGACACCATCTGACCACTTCACAGCGTCGTTGATTGTGTACTTGACCGTGAGAGGCTCGTCGCTGGTCTTTTCATACGTTCCAAACTGCTCCTGCAAAAGGAGTTCTGGTGTGGCGTTGTAGTAGTTGAATCCGGAGTTCGAGATGTACAACGGAATCGCGTTGGCAACATTGTTACCGCTGGCCGACGCCGAGTTGAACTCCGATGCAATGTCATTCCAGGCGACCGAAATGGACGTCCCTTCAATGACCTCGGACTGGTACGGAAGCGCACAGCCAGAAAGAACGAGGACGCTCGTTCCGACGGCGGCTACCGAAGCGAGAATTCGCTTGGTTTTCACTGATTTCCTCCTAGGTAGGCACGTTGGTTTAAGACCGCGCGGTGCGCGTTTCATGCCTGTGTTCAGCCCAGACTATTGCTTTTTTGACCAAAAATGTCAAGCCCCATTAAACAGTTAGGTTAGTAAACGTATTCTGGACAGCTCGTACATGCGACGAAAGGAGCCACTTATGACCCGCACGCGGTGGGAAATCATCGTCGTTTTACTTCTGAGTTACGGAATGTCGGCCCTCTATTCCGTCGTTGGAATCGCTAATCGCCTCACGCAGCCAACACCACTGTCACAGCAAACCGCGACGCTGAACAGGCCGCTTGCGACCCAAGAACTATTTGACCTCATCTATCAGGTCCTCGGTGTTGTGTCGGGACTGGCCCCCGTCGCGCTCGTGGTCTGGCTCGTGTGGCGCGACACTCCGCCACGCCTCGGCGCGATCGGTATCGGGTGGTCGGATGGCTTTTCGTGGCGAAAAATGCGGCGCGAGATTGCCATGGGTTTTGGTCTAGCCGCACTGATTGGAATCCCGGGAATCGGTGTTTACCTTGCTGCGCGTGCCCTCAACT